>SKZG01000588.1 GCA_007127495.1 Planctomycetales bacterium | reverse complement strand
TCGAAGCCCTCGGCCAGGCCAAGGCGGTGGCTTTCCTGGAACAGCTTCCCGAGTTGCGGCATATTCTTGCCATGGACGTCGAGGCCGCCTACCGCGGCGATCCGGCGTGCCAATCGCTCGATGAAGTGACCTTCTGCTATCCCGGACTCGAGGCGGTCACCGTGTACCGCCTGGCGCACCTGCTGCACGACCTGAAGGTGCCGCTGATCCCGCGCATGATGACCGAATGGGCACACCGGCGCACCGGCATCGACATCCACCCGGGCGCGGAAATCGGCCGCCATTTCTTCATCGATCACGGCACGGGCGTGGTCGTTGGCGAAACCACGGAAATTGGCGAGCACGTGAAGTTGTACCAGGGCGTGACCCTGGGCGCCCTGAGCTTCCCAACTGACGAACAGGGCAACCTGGTGCGCGGACAGAAGCGGCACCCGACCCTGGAGGACCGCGTGGTGATTTACGCCAACGCCACGATCCTTGGCGGTGAGACCGTGATTGGGCATGATGCCGTGATCGGGTCCAGCATTTGGGTCACCCATTCCGTGCCGCCGCACACGGTGGTCACCCTCGAGGCGCCCAAGTTGCGCATGCGTGGCGGCGCCGCGGAGCCGCAAACCCGCTAACCCGTCGTAACACAATAACCTACCGAATTGCGTGGGATAGGCTTCCAGCCTGTCGCCGAAAAAGACAGGCTGGAAGCCCATCCCACGCTTGCAGTTCCCGGTCGTTTATTGTTTTGCACCGCCTAACCCGGCCCGCGCCCCAACCGAAACGAACGGTTGCAATTGGGCTTTATTGCGGTGCGATAATCTGCGATACTTGCCGTCGGCGTTCCACCAACGCAGGCTTGGTGGCGGCGTTTTAGTTTGAGTGCAACCGTTCACGGGGCGGCGCGGACAGTTTTCTCCGATGTATGCGAAGGGGACAGTCCCATTTTCGCGGCGGAATCGGTGGATCATTGGGTAAAAACGCCCTTGGTGCCGCGAAAAATGCGACAGTCTCCCGTGAACGTTTTAGTTTGAGTAAGGAGCGACCGGGAAGGAGCCCGTATGACAACCGGAAGAACGCCACGCATTTTCTTTTCCGTGGGCGAGCCGAGCGGCGACGTCCACGCGGCCAACTTGATTCGTGCTCTGCGAGCACGCTGCCCGGAAATTGAGACGGTCGGGTACGGCGGCCCCCGCATGGCCGACGCCGGCTGCCGCTTGGACGCGAACCTGGTCGAACTGGCCGTGATGTGGCTCGGACGCGCGCTATGGAACCTCCCGAAGTTTTGGGGGCTGGTAAGCCGGGCCGACCGGTATTTCCGCCATCATCGGCCCGACGCCGTCGTCTTGGTCGATTACCCGGGCATGAACTGGTGGATCGCCTGGCGCGCGAAGCGGCACGGTATTCCGGTGTTCTATTACTCGCCTCCCCAATTGTGGGGTTGGGCGCCTTGGCGCGTGAAGAAGATGCGCCGGCTGGTCGACCACATCCTGTGCTGCTTGCCATTCGAGGAATCGTGGTTCCGCCAGCGCGGCTGCAACGCGACGTTTGTCGGGCACCCGTTCTTCGATTAGGTGCGACGGCACGTGTACGACGAGGCATTCTTGAGTGCGTATGGCCGGCATCCGGGGCCCCTGGTGGCCATTCTGC
Organism: Planctomycetales bacterium; assembly: GCA_007127495.1. Lineage (GTDB taxonomy): Bacteria > Planctomycetota > Planctomycetia > Pirellulales > Thermoguttaceae > PWXP01. The sequence continues at coordinate 3,283 of SKZG01000588.1, read as the reverse complement.
CGGGCTCGCGCAACCAGGAAGTCGAGGGAAACCTGCGATGGTTTCTCAAGGCGGCCGGAATGGTGCAAGAAGCCATACCGGGTGTCCGGTTTGCGGTGGCCGCGTTCAAGCCGCGCCAGGCCGAGCTGGCGCGCCGCGAACTGGCCACCGCCGGGCTCGACGCCGACGTGTTCACCGACAAGACGCCCGAACTGATGCGCCTGGCCGACTGCTGCATGGCGGTTTCCGGAAGCGTGTCGCTGGAGTTGCTTTATCACGCGAAGCCGACGGTGGTTCTGTATTGGATCAGCCGGCTCGCCTATCGTGTCCAGGGCTATTTTCGTACGGTGAAGTACATTACGTTGGTGAACCTGCTCGCGACCGGCGAGGTCGAGTCGAAGGATATCAGCCCTTTCGACCCCAACCAGCCCGACGCGGAGAAAGTACTCTTCCCCGAGTACCTGACCTGCGAGGACAAGTCGTGGCGGGTGGCGGCGCACGTGATCGAATGGCTTTCTGATCCTGCGCGTCGCAATGCAAGGGTGAAGGCGCTCGAGGCGTTGCGCGAGCAAGTGGGGCATGGAGGCGCCTCGAGCCGGGCTGCCGACTACGTGCTCAATGCGCTGTGGACCACCCCCCCTGCCCTGCCCCGCCCGCATTTCCTGGCGCGGGAGGCCGGTGGCGAGGCGAGGATTCGCGCACGAGCGTAGCTGGACTCGCGTACCCTATCGGGTTACAATAGCCCGTTTGCCTGCCTTAAGGAGTTGCCCCACGTGTTATTAGGTGAACCGCCCAGCACGCAAGCCGACCTGAACTTTCGCGTCCTTGGTTTCCCGGTGCGCGTGCATCCGTTCTTCTGGATCGTCGTTGCCCTGCTGGGCATGAACATGCCCGATGCCCGCGCTTTGGTGCTATGGGTTGCGGCTGTGTTCCTTGGTGTATTGGTCCATGAATTGGGGCACGCCGTGGTGATGCGTTGGAATGGATTCTACCCCAGCATCACGCTTTACGGCCTGGGCGGACTGGCCTCCTACGGGCCCGGCGCCAACGCGGAACGCTCGCTGACGCCGTGGCGGCAGATCGGCATCTCCCTGGCCGGGCCCGGCGCCGGATTCCTGCTGGCGGCGGTCGTGTGCGCGGGGCTGGTCCTTTCGGGCACGGGACTCGTCGTCTCGTGGGGGCTGCCGTTGGGCTTGAACGTGAGTCCCGCAGCACAGATTGGAGGTCCGCTGTTCACTCTGTTCATCGACTTGATCTTGTTCGTGACCGTGGCTTACGGCATTCTGAACCTGATGCCCATCTATCCGCTCGACGGCGGCCAGGTCGCCCGCGAGTTGTTTCTCATGGCGATGCCGCGGGACGGGATTCGCCATTCGCTGATCCTTTCGATGATCGCCGCCGGGGGCATCGCCGTGCTCGGGCTGACGCGCGGCAGCTTCTTCCTCGGCATCTTGTTCGGCTATTTAGCCCTGGGCAGCTACAACACGCTTCAGCGTTACCAAAGTCATCGGCCGTGGTAACGCTTGGGGCAGAGGGAACCGGTTCCCGTTTCGGATTGCCACCTATCCCGGCTTATTCACGACGATGTAGGGTGGGTCAAGGTCGCGTCATTCGATGGTGGGGCTGCACAAGCCGCAGCCGAGCTTATTTCCAGCCCGCCAGGCTGGAAGCACGTCGGCCATAGCGACCGATGCCCCGCCAAAGAAGCGGCTTGTTTGATCCACCCTGCCTATCGCGAATAACCCGTGCTATGCGTTCCAGGGGAGGCTCGCCCAGATGCGTTCAAAGAAAGTTTGTCGTGGTGCGGGCGCTGCGGCAAGGTGCCGGCATGCGAGGTCCACCAGCGTGGCAAGCTTCCGAGGCGAGGTGAGGAAATGGACCGCGCCCGCCTCGCGCATCAGCCATTCCCAGTCAGCCAGCGAACGATCGGCAACTATCGCGGCCCGAACGCCCGGCCAGCGCCGGGGTAAGTGGGCGAGTGCATCGAGCAGCCACGGAGCGTTCTTCGCGGTCAATTCGAGAACCAGGAAGCTCGCCGGCGCCTCGGCAACGACTTCCGCCAGGTCTGGGCGGGGTCCGGCTTCCCAAAGCCGAACGCCCGTGTCGACCAATTCCGTGCGCATCGCCGCCGCCCACCGGCCGGATCGTTCGGCAATGATCAGTCGTGCCGTCATGCGTTACTCGAGTTTCAAATGATCCATGCGCCGGCCAAGCCGAGATCGGCTCAATCCCAGCAGGCGGGCGGCTTTTGCCTTGTTGCCCTTCGCCTGCGCCATGGCGCGGCGAATCAACTCGCGCTCGATTCGCGTCAGGAATTCGTCCAGTACGATGGTCTCTTCCTTTCGGTTTGCGGGAGTCCCGGCCGCCTGCTGTGCCAGTGGAACCGAGCGGGGAAGGTCCTTGGCGGTGATGAGCGGCCCTGGGGCGTGCCGGTGCGCTTCACGGACGGCCGCGGCCAGTTCGTCGAGGTTGCCGGGCCATCGGCACGTGGCCAGCAGGTCCATCGCCTCGGCGGTGAGGCCCCCCAGTTGCCGCTCGCCCTCCGCATTGCATTCTTCCACGAAGAGCTGGGCCAGCAGGGGCAGGTCGCGGCGCCGCTCGGCAAGAGACGGCAGTTCGATGGTGATCGTACTGAGCATGGCAGCCAGTTCCGGCTCGTACTTGCCACGCCTGGCCAAGTCGGTTGGCGACTGCTGGGCGGTGGCCGTCAGCCGGCATGGGAAAGACGGCTTGCCCAGCGTGCGCGCCAGCGCCCCGTGTATTTCGAGGGGAAGCAGGTCGGCATTGCTCAGTAGCAGCGTACCTTGGGCATGGTGCGGCGCGTCGTCGCCCGATGCCACGGCCTGCACCGTCGAATAGATCAATTCGGGGGACAGCAGATCGCATGCCAGTGGCACCAAGCGGCCGGCCGGCGCGGGCGCGGCGCCGTAATGGATGGCCGCGGCGGTGCGCCGTCGCCCGCTTCCCGGGGGACCGACGATCAACACGCTTTCGCGGCACCCGGCGGCCAATTCAACCTGCCGCCGCGCCAGTCGCATGGCCGGGCTCTCGCCCACAAGGCGGTCGGCGCCAAAACGCACGGCCGCCTCGCGTCGGAAACGTTGGAGCACCTCGTGCAACCCGAGCGGGCCGGGCTCGTGGGCCGGTTCGGATCCGGATGCCTCCTCCGGCGCGGCAGGCTGAGCGGCCGGTGCCGCCATCGCCACCACGCCGAGGATATCGTCCCGAGTGGTCCCGAGCGGGATGAACCGTACGCGGAGCCGCGGCTGGCGGTCGTCGGGCGCGGGAATGGAAATCGCCGCCT
>SKZG01000461.1 GCA_007127495.1 Planctomycetales bacterium | reverse complement strand
TACCGGTTCCAGGACGAAGAGTTCGCCATTCTGAACATGCTGGACGGCGCGACCAGCCTCGATGAGATCAAGCAGCGGTTCGAGGCGGAGTTTCCCCCGCAAAAAATCACGCTGGAGGAGCTTCAGCAGTTTCTCGGCATGTTGCACCGCAGCGGGCTGGTCATTGCGGCGGTGCCGAACCAAGGTCGCCAGCTCCACACGCGGCGCAACGAGCGGCGGCGCAAAGAGTTCCTCGGCGCCATTTCCAACATCCTGTGCATTCGCTTCAAGGGCTTCGACCCGGAGCGCATCCTGAACCGGTTGTACCCGAAGGTTCAATGGCTATTCAACCGTTGGGTGTTCGCGTTGAGTTTAGTGCTCATCGCCTCGGCTTTGACGCTTCTGATCGTGCAGTTCGACGTATTCCGCTCGCGCCTGCCGGGTTTTTACCAATTTTTCAGTCCGACCAATGCGCTGCTGCTGGCGCTGACGCTTGGTGTAACGAAGATATGCCACGAGTTTGGCCACGGGCTTTCGTGCAAGCACTTCGGGGGTGAATGCCACGAGATGGGCGTGATGATTCTCGTGCTGACGCCCTGCCTTTACTGCAACGTGTCCGACTCGTGGATGTTGCCGAGCAAGTGGCAGCGCGCCGCGATCGGCGCCGCGGGGATGTACGTGGAGGTGGTGCTGGCCTCGATCGCCACGTTTGTGTGGTGGTTCTCGGAGCCGGGGCTGCTGAATTACCTGGCTTTGAATACCATGTTTATCGCGTCGGTAAGCACGCTGCTGTTCAATGCCAACCCCTTGCTGCGTTACGACGGCTACTACATTCTGGCCGACTTGATGGAGATTCCCAACCTGCGACAGAAGGCCACCTCCATTTTGAGCCGGAAGATGGGCGAGCTGCTGTTGGGCATCGAACCTCCGGAAGACCCCTTCCTGCCCCAACGCAATCAGGTGCTTTTCGCGCTCTATTCCGTGGCCGCGGCCGTGTATCGATGGTTCGTTTTGGCTTCCATTCTGTGGTTTCTGTACCAGGTGTTCAAGCCGTACAAGCTTCAGATTATCGGGCAGGCAATCGTGGCCATGTCGCTGTACGGGCTGGTGGCCATGCCGCTTTACAAGCTCGTGAAGTTCTTCTACGTTCCCGGGAGGATCGACAAAGTGAAGAAACCTCGCATGTATACCAGTATGGCGGTCATAGCGGCCCTGTTGGCGGCTGTGCTGCTGGTGCCGCTGCCGCATCGGGTCCTGTGTATCCTGGAAATCCAAGCCCGCGATGCCCGGCCCGTGTACGTCGACGTGGAGGGGCGGCTGGAGTCGATCGACGTGGCGCCCGGCGACCGCGTCGAGGCCGGCCAGCAGCTTGCGCAACTGGTCAACCCCAACATCGATTTGGAGATCGCGCGTTTTCGAGGGGAAGTGGAGCAGTACGAGGCACAGCTTCGCACGCTCCGCCGTCTTGGCTACCGCAACCGCGAGGCTGCCGCGTCCATACCGCAGGTTCAGGAGGCGTTGGCGACGGTTCGGGAGCGGCTGAGGGAGGAGGAGGAGCACAAGGCACGGCTGCGACTTGTCGCGCCGGTGTCCGGCATCGTGCTGCCGCCGCCCGAGGTCCCCCATCGCCGCGAAGATTCCCTGGGGCAGTTGGCGTCGTGGTCGGGCACGCCGCTGATGGAGCGCAATTGGGGTGCGACGCTCGAGTCGAGCGTGCTGTTCTGCCGCATCGGCGATCCGAGACAGGTCGAGGCCACCCTCATTGTCGACCAGGTCGAGCGGAACTACGTTGCCGAGGGCCAGCGTGTCGAGATCATGCTGCGTCACATGCCGGGCGTTGTTTTGGAAACGCGGATCGAATCGGTTTCCGAATCGGAACTCGACTTGAGTCCTCACCGGCTTTCCACGCGAGCCGGGGGCGACCTGCCCACGTTCACCGATCCGGAAACGGGGGTCGAACGGCCTCAAAGCACGTCGTACCAGGCGCGGGCGCCGCTGGGGTTGTACGGGCGGGATCGGCGCCATTATCAATGGCTGCGCGGCCGGCTGGAGCGAACCGGCGACGAACCATGGCGCCTCCGGTATATTTCGCCGGCCATGCAGTTGGACTCGGATTCGGATTCGGGCGTGGTAACGCTCGTGGAGCCCGGCTGGATGTGGGGTTACCAAACCGGCGACTTTGTCGAGGTGCGAGGCCGCCCGGGCGACGTAGACGGCGAGTACGACGTGGAATCGCTCCGCCGGCTCAGCGACGCGAACGGCCTGTTGCGCGTCGGCCTGCGCGGCAAGGGAAAGATCCACACGCGGTGGATTCCTCTGGGTGAGCGGCTGTGGCGATTCGTCGTACATACGTTCCGCTTCCGGCTGTAAGCATCGGCAAAGAAATAACTGTCCGATGTCCCCTCTCCCTCGGTGGGAGAGGGCAGGGTGAGGGGAAAGAAAATGCGCCAGTTATTTCTTTGCCGATGCTAAGGGAGTCCACTTGCCGGCGCTGCGTGCTTGTATGGGATGGTTATGTCGGTTGCCTGGTATCGCCGTTTGCCCTGGTCCATCGTGGTCATTGCCGCGCTGTTGACGATCATCGGCTGCGCGGGAATTGCTCGGGCCGAGGAGCTTGCCGGTGGGAGTGGCCGAATACTGCACCGGCAGCTTTGGTTCTTGCTCGTTGCCGTGACGGCGGCGGTGGCTGTCGCCATGCCGCACTACCGCGTGCTGGGGCGTTTCAGTTATGCCGTGTACCTCGGCGCGCTCGTGCTCCTTGGAGCCGTGTTCCTGTTCCCGCCGGTCAATTTCGCTCACCGGTGGATTTGGGTCGGGCCGCTGAGCCTTCAACCATCGGAATTCGCCAAGGTGGCCGTGGTACTGGCCCTTGCCCGATACCTCATGCACCGCGACGACCATCGGCGGGTTGTGGGGCTGTTGGTGCCGCTTGGCATCGCTTTCGTACCCATCCTGCTCATCCTGCCGGAGCCTGACCTGGGAACGTCCATGGTGTTCCTCCCGGTTCTGTTTGCCATGCTGTATGCGGCCGGTGTCCGGCGGCGGCACCTTTTGGGAATGATGATTGCGGGGCTTTTGTTGGTGCCGGTGCTGTGGTTGGCCATGAGCGACCAGCAGCGCGGCCGCGTTACGGCGTTTTTCGATCAGCCCTCCGCCACGGACCGTCCCGGCGATGACGGCTACCACTTGTACCGTGCCAACCAGGTGCGAGCACTCGGCGGTGTGTGGGGAAGCTGGTTGACCGGCCAGCGCACCGACGACTTGGCGGTCTATCGTCTGCCGCACGCCCACAGCGATTTCATTTTCGCCGTGTTGGCCGAGCGGTTCGGCCTGCCGGGGTTGGGGCTTGTCGCGGCGCTGTATGCGCTGCTCGTTGCACGGATTTTGGCCGTCGCCGCGGCAACCCGCGAGCCCTACGGACGCCTCGTGGCTGCCGGAATCGGCGCCCTGTTTGCCGTCGAGGCATTTATTAACATGGGGATGACCGTGGGCTTGCTCCCGATTACCGGCCTGTCGCTTCCGCTGATGAGTTCGGGTGGATCGGGGCTGGTCGCTCATGGGGCGGCCCTCGGGCTTGTGCTGAACATTAGCATGCGGCCTGGTTATGAGGTCGCTCCAGAGCCATTTAGGTATGGCTCGTAGTGGGGGTGCTTTGTGCTCTGTGTGCGTTTTTGAACTACCCGTCGGTCGGACCGTTGCGCAGCGAACTTGTGGGCAACTTCGGTTTGAGCAGCGAAGCGTACTTGCAGGCGACATTGGAAAAGCTAAACTGGAGTGGAGTGATATTGGTTACCGGCGCGTGAAATACTACGTGTTGCCTCCCCGAAAGGGTGGTTTTTCGCGTCTGAGGCCCTTATCAATCCCGGTTGTTCGCGTTACAATGACGAATTCGACTGCCGAAGGATGGCGGTTTTACCCAAGAGTTGCCTCGGAGCAACGAGCAAGGAGTCTATTCGGTGCAGATCAATATCTCGACCCGCCACGGACAAATCAGCGACCCGACCCGCCAGAAGATCCAAGCGAAGCTGGAGAAGCTGCCGCGATTGTTCGACCGGATTAGTGCAATTGAGTTGACCGCCGATCTGGAGCATCGCGATGCCCCGGTTGTGGATATCCGTGTGTCGGTGAAGCACAAGCATGAACTGGTTGCGACAAGCCGGACGAGCGATTTGCTCGCGTCGGTCGACGACGTGATGGAAAAGATGGAGCAACAATTGCGAAAACACAAGGAAAAGATTCGTGACCGACACCGGACGCCGAGTCATGGCCAGCCGGGCATTGTGCCCGCGCCGGAGGATGTGGGATAGTGGCGGAAACCGAGTTTGCCGACCTGGCGCGAAGGCGCTGTGGTGGCTGTTCTGAAAGAGCTTACGCGAGAAATAAATTGCTCCGTCGTCCGCCGTGTGTCGCGAGTTCGCCCGCACAACCAGCGGTGCCGGCAAGTGGGCAAAGCCATTAAAGGGAGAAAAGGTGCATGAAGTTCGCTGACTTTATTTGCCGTGAGGCAATCCGCGCTGATTTGAGCGCGGGCGACAAGGAGGGGGCTATTCGCGAAATGGTCCAGTCGCTGCTCGACGCCGGCCGGATCGGCGAGGACGAGCACGAGGGAATCGTCAAGGCGATCCTCAAACGCGAGGAGCTGGGCAGCACGGGCATTGGGCGGGGAGTGGCCGTGCCCCACACCAAGCACACCAGTGTCGAGCAGCTTGTCGGCACGGTGGCCGTCAGCGAGGGCGGCGTCGATTTCGCCAGTTTGGACGGGGAAACGGTCCACCTGTTTTTCCTGTTGGTCTCGCCGCCGGACCGGCCGGGTGACCACCTTCGGGCATTGGAGAACATTTCACGGCAGTTGCGGGACGATACGTTCTGCCGTTTCCTGAAGCAGGCCAAGACTCCGGAGGATATCGGGCAATTGCTCGATGAGGCCGACAGCAACCAATTCGGCT
>SKZG01000056.1 GCA_007127495.1 Planctomycetales bacterium | reverse complement strand
TGATCTCTTCAACCGTCGTCATGGGGATTTCCTCGCAAATGCCATTCGTCAGACATCAGTATACCACAGCCGGCGGGAGACGGGTACGGAGCGGATGGTGGGGGGTCTTGACAGGGTCCATGACGGGGTTATACCAACTTATACATAGTTATGCAGGGTATAGACTATAACTGGCCCCGGCTTGGCCGCAGCCCGCGCATCGACAGATCTTCCGACTTGCATGAGTCCCCCTAGCCGCCGTCACCGACGCTGTGCTCGAACGGATTGCCGGCCTGCCGCACCTCGGGCGGAAAAAGGGGACATTACTGATTTGTAATCAGTAATGTCCCCTTTTCCCGCTTACAATGTAAGTGGCAGAACCACCCAGGCTTGTCAAGTTTCGTGCCTGTCACCTCCTAGCCACTGGACCACCGGCGGAATGCCGTCGCCGGTCGTGGCGCACACTTGGAACACGCGGCCGTCGGGCGCCAGGCGAAGGTAGTCGGCGGTAATGCGGGCGGGGTCGAAGTTGGTGTGGCGCAGAAGATCGGCCTTGGTAATGACCAGCGCGTCGGAACCTTGAAAGATGGCAGGGTATTTCACGGCCTTGTCGTCGCCCTCGACCGTGCTGAGCACGACGACGCGCAACTGCTCGCCGAGATCGAATCCCGCCGTGCATACCAGATTGCCGACATTTTCGATGAACAGCAGGTCGACCGCTTCGAGGTCCAGATCGGCCAGGGCGGCGGCGATCATGCCGGCGTCGAGGTGGCAGGCGCCGTCGGTGTTGATTTGCACGACCGGCACGCCCAGCCGCTCGATCCGCTCGGCGTCGATGGCGCCGGCAATGTCGCCCTCGATGACGGCCGGGCGCGCGCGGCCGCCGAGCGCGGCGAACAGGGCCTCCAGAAGCGTGGTCTTTCCGGCGCCGGGCGAGCCGACGATGTTCACGCACACGACGCCGGCCGCCGACAACTTCTTGCGGTTCTCAGCGGCGAGCCGGTCGTTGGCCTTCAGGAGCTTTTTCGCAGCGACGATTTTCATGTTTCGTAGGGCTCCAACTCGATGCTATCGAGCGTCAGTTCACGCCCGCCTTCAATCAGCACGTTGCCGCTGCCGCACTTGGGGCACTGGGCCACCATCTCGTCAATCGGCTCGGTATGGTTGCAGTCGCGGCATCGGCAGGCGGCGCGGGGTTCCGTAATGTTCAGTTGCGCGCCCTCGACCACGGAGCCGGGGCTGAGCAGTTCGAACGCGAAGCGGAGCGACCCGCTGTGGACCCCCGACAGGCGGCCGACCGCCAAATGGATTTCCACGACGTGCCTTTCCTGCCCCGCCCGATGCAACTCGTGATCGACCTGCTCGATCAGGGCTTCCACGATGGACATCTCGTGCATTGCCCGCACTTTCAGTCGACTGCGGCCAACTGGACTCGCGCGCCTTCCAGCCGGTTGGCCAGCAGCTTGGCCACTTGTCCGGTGAGCCGGTAACCCAGGAGTGGATCCTTCTCGCACAGCGCTCGCAAGCCGGCCGCGTCGATGCATACCAACTCGCAGTCCTTGGTCGCCGTGCCGATGGCCGTGGTCTTGTAGGGCTCGATCAGGGCCGACCAGACGAGCAGGTCGCCATCGACCAGAGTGTCGACGGTGCGTATCGTGCCATCGCCGAGCAGGTAGTCGATATTGACCTCGCCTTTGTTGATGATATACATAAACTTGGCGGGGTCGCCTTCTCCAAACATGCGCGTTCCGGCGGGCACGCGCTTCTCCTCGGCGATCATGGCGATCTCCTTGACGCTTTGGTCGCTGACGCCGGCGAAGTAGGGGTAACGGCGAAGCAATTCGGGCGAAATCATGCTTTGTTCTCCTCGTGGTGGTGATTGTCGGGCTCCGGGGCATTTTCCGGCGCCGGTACCCAATCGTCCAGGATTTCCAAGACAAGCCGCACGGCCCGCGGAATGGCCGCTTCCACCTCCGGCGTAAGCTGCTCGCCGAAGTTCAGTATATCGGCCGCCTCGATGGCGACAAGGGCAACCGCCTCGTCCGGCGGCAAGTGCATTCCCGCCTGACGCCCCAGCGCGAGGGCCGTGGGAAGGCTGGCGTCGTGGGCGGACGTGCTCCTTTGGGTGGGTAGGTCGCCTACCCGGAGTCGATGGATCGTGCCGGGCGACGAACCGGTCTGGATCGCGTCAATCACCACGGCCCGGTCGTATCCGATCAGTCGTTCCATCAGGCGCAGGCCGCCCCAATAGTCTTCGTCTACCTCGACCCCATCGGTGCCCGAAAGAAGCGAGCGAAGCTCAGCAGCCACGCGCAATCCGACACTATCGTCCGAGACGATCGGATTGCCGAGGCCTAATACGAGGGTCTTCATCGGTTACCCGACGTACTGCGACAGGGTCCGGACCACTTCGCCGCGCGGGTCGCGAAGGTTGACCTCCAGGGGCATTTGGCCGGGCAGGCTGTGGGTGGCGCAGCCGAAGCAGGGGTCGTAGGCGCGGAAGGCCATTTCGACCATGTTCAGCAGCCCTTCGCGCACCTCGCCCTTGCGAATGAGTCCCTCGGCCGCCTTCTTGACCGACATGCAGATGGGCGCGTTGTTGTTCGTCGTGCCCACAATCAGGTTCACCGCCGTGAGGATGCCGCGCTCGTCGGTCTTGTAGTGGTGGGTGAGGATGCCGCGCGGGGCCTCGACGCAACCGACGCCTTCGGTAGGCGTTTCCGTTGGAATGGCGCGGTATTCCTTGCTGGTGATTTCCGGGTCGGTGGCCAGTTCCACCCAACGCTCCGTGGCGAACAGCAGCTCGATGAGCCGGGCCCAGTGGGTGGCCAGCGTATGATGGACCGGCTTGCCGCCCAGCGTTTCGTAGAACCGTTCGTACTCGGCCTGCGCGAGCGGCGTGGCCATGCCGTCGGCCGCGTTCAGCCGCGATAGCGGGGTGGCCTTGTACACGCCCGAGTCGACGCCGTCCACCAATCCTTTCCAGCCGACCTTCTTCAAGTAGGGGAACTTCAGGTAGGTCCAAGCCTCTACCCGCTCGGTAATGTACTCGCGGTAATCCTTTGCGTCGTACTTGGCATGTTCCTTGCCGTCCGGGCCGGTCACGCGAACCTTGCCGTCGTAGAAATTCACGTGGTTGTTCGCATCGACCGTGCCGATGTTGTATGTCTTGTGCGTGTAGGTATCGCCGGTGATGAGGTTGACGTAGTCGGAATTCTTGAGGACCACGTCCTCAAAGATTTGCAGCGAGAACTTGGCGAATTCGATGGCCTCGCGGCCGAGCTTTTCGACCTCCTGCCGCTGCTCCTCATTGATGCCGCGGCTGACGCCGCCGGGCAGGCCCCAGTTCGGATGCACCGGCCGGCCTGCCATCATCTTGATCAGGTGATGGCCGTTGCGGCGCATGTTGATGACCTTCCCGCCGATTTCCAGCCCCACCTTGGCCACGACGCCGAGGATGTTACGTTCCGCGGGCGGCGCTTCGGGGCCGACGACGAAGTCGGGCCCGCCCAGCGCGTAGAAGTGCGTGGTGTGGTCGGTGGCGAAAAAGATGCTGTAGAACAACTCGCGCAACTTCTTGGCCGCCGGCGGCGGATCGACGTGCCAGAGCGCGTCGAGCGCCTTCGTGGCGGCCATGTGATGCGCCTCGGGGCAAACGCCGCAAATCCGATTGGTCAGGTTCGGCATGTCCTCGGCCGGCCTGCCCACGCAGAACTGCTCGAAGCCGCGAAGCTCGGGAATCTGCAGGTAGGCGTTGGCCACGTCGCCCTCTTCGTTGAGGAAGATGTCGATCTTGCCGTGCCCTTCCAGCCGGGTGATGGGGTCGATGGAAATCCGCTTATTCGCCGTCGCTGTGCTCATGAAAGTCGCTCCCCGGAAGGGAATCTGGTAGTTTCCAAACATTCGCTCCACCGACGCGGGGTCAGTGGTAACGTTGATGGTTCGTGTTCTTGGGTGCTTTGGTTATCCAAACATTCACTCCACCGGCACGGGGTCGGCGGCGGGGTTCTGAAGTCGCGTTTATTTCTCTCCGTTGCCGCTCGGCACGCGCTTCTTGCGCCGCAACAAACTGCTGGCCAGGTTGAAGCGGTAGAAGCTGCCGATGGGGTCGGGGATGCCTTCGGAAATGATTCGGTTGATTTCCTCGGGATCGTTCGAGTCGATCACGCTGGACACGGCGGTCATCATGCGGGCGCCGTAGTCCTCCACACCGTCGTTCGGCCCGTGGCACCCGATGCAGGGCGAATTGACTTCCGGGCAAAGGCCGCCGCAGCCCGCACGCGTCGCAATGCCACAGCACATAATGCCTTGCTCCAGCAGGCACTCTTCCTCGTTCGGAATGATTTCCCAAGTGCGGTAGAACTTCTTGATCTTCTTCTCGTTGCGTTTGCGCAGACACTCGTCGCACACGGTCGTGTTCACCCCAATAACGGATCCCGCCGGCGGCAGGTTGCCCGAGACGATCGCCTCGACCGCCTTCCAGATATTCTCACCCTCCGGAGGGCACCCGGGCAGGTAGTAGTCAACCGGCACCGTCTGGTCGAGCGTCTTGAGCGTATCGTAGAAGACGGGCAGGTAGAGCCTACCCTCGGGCACGTCGGTTTCGTGTTGCGGGCGGAGGTCCTCAGGATTCTCCGGGAAGGTGGCCGATCCTTCCTGGTATACGGCATCGAACACCTCGCGGCGGTCGTTCATGTTGGCCAGCCCGGGAATGCAGCCCTCATGGGCGCAGGAGCCGAAGGCGATGAGCACCTTCGACTTGCGCCGCATCAGCTTGGCCATGTACTCCTGCTCGCTGGTGCGGATGCCGCCGTTGAACAGGCACACGTCGATCGAGCCGTCGGCCATCTTCTCCACGTCGCGCACTTTGCCGTCGGTGGCGCACGGCCAGAAGACGATGTCGAACAACTCGGCCACTTTGAGAATCTTCTCGTGCAATTGCAGCAGGGAAATATCGCAGCCGCCGCAGGAGGCGGCCCAGTAG
>SKZG01000209.1 GCA_007127495.1 Planctomycetales bacterium | reverse complement strand
GAACGCGCTGACGCGGTGGGAAAAGCAGCCAATCGTACAAGTGGGGGGTCAAAAGCGCAAAACCGAAAAATTGACACCCAAAACATCGACGCCCGGTTTGAGCAGGTCCGCGCGCGAATCCTTGCCGATGCGGCATTTTTCGTCGCGAACGGCTCCGTGGAGGCCACTTGGCGAGCGCATCGCGCGCACCGGCTCGGGCTCTATTTTCGCGTGCGTTGTCGGCCGCGCACGGCCGACGAGCGTTTTCTGGCACCCGGCGCCGCCTCGCCGTAGTGGCGGGATCGGTGGTAAACCTCAGCGCATCACTCGGACGCCGATCCACGCAATCAACGCACCAATTGCCATAACGATTCCGCCGGTAATCAGGGAGGCGGCCCAAGGCATCAACGTGGCGGCCAGGCCCAAGTAGAGGGAGGCGATGACGAAGCCCAACCCGGTCGCAAGTAACAGCCCTCCTACCAGCAAGACGCCGATGCCGAGCGATGAACCAAAATTGTTAGGCGTTCACGGCTCTGCAGAGCAGTTTATCCTCCCAGTGGCTTGGTGGCCAGGGGTGCACAGCGGTAGCGTACAAGTCGCGCTGACACAAACCCAATGGTCTGCTATGCTTAGGATCGGCAAAGAAATAACTGTCGCATCTTCTTCCCCCTCACCCTACCCTCTCCCACCGGGGGAGAGGGGACATCGGACAGTCATTTCTTTGCCGATCCTTAGACACATACAAATCGCGGTTCGGCAGGGCTTGGCCCCGGAGGCGGCCCGCGCCGGGCACGCCCTCCCCCAGAAATGCCATTACCATGCTCGCCGCCAATATTCTCGATCTGATTGGCAATACGCCGCTCATTCGCCTCGGCACGGAACCGATCTTCGGCAAGGCCGAGTTCCTCAACCCGGGCGGGTCGATCAAAGACCGCGTGGCCCTGGCCATGCTCGAGGGCGCCGAACGCGACGGGCGACTGAAGCCCGACTCGATCATCGTCGAGCCGACCAGCGGCAACACCGGCATCGGCGTGGCGCTGATCGGGCGGCTGAAGGGCTACCAAGTGAAAATCGTCATGCCCGAGGGGATGAGCGAGGAACGCAAGAAGATTATCCGCGCGTTCGGGGCCGAGTTGATTCTCACGCCCGATCGGGAGAGCATCCCCGGCGCCGTACGGCGTGTGGCCGAGATGGCCGCGGCCGATTCGCGCATCTTCGTGCCGCAGCAGTTCGAAAACCCCGACAATCCGCGCTGCCACTACGAGGACACGGCGCATGAAATCTGGCGGCAAATTCGCGGCGAGGTCGATTGTTTCGTGGCCGGCGTGGGCAGCGGCGGCACGCTGCAAGGCGTGGGCACGTTCCTCCGCAAACATAAGCCCGACGCCCACCTCGTGGCCGTCGAGCCGAAGGACGTGGCCGCCCTCTTGGGCCACGAGCCCGGGCTGCACCAGATTCAGGGCATCGGCGACGGCTTTATACCCGCCGTGCTCGATGTGTCGCTGGTCGACGAGGTGATCGAGGTGACCGACGACGACGCCATCGAAACCACCCGCCAGCTCAGCCGCGAACTGGGCCTGCTGGTTGGCGTGTCGTCGGGCGCCAACGTGTGGGCGGCGCGACAATTGAGCAAGCGACTGAAGGGCAACATCGTCACCGTGCTGGCCGATCGGGCTGAGCGATACTTCTCGACGGCGTTGTTGTAGCGCCATCCGGGCACTTGTCTTTTCCGCCGCAGGAATTGGGGCAGTTGCTTGGGAAGCGCTGACGGTTATGCGGGTTGTGTCGACTCTGCGGGCGAGTGCCTTGACGGAGTCGGAATGGTGGTGCTATTGCGAAACTGTCCAGTCGGCTCGCGGTGGGGAAAACTTCATTTTTTTTCTCTTCTGTAAGTGCTTGAAGGGTAACGAGTTACGTGAAAAAATGACCCCACGGGCGCTGAAGCCATTTGCCGAGCGGCCGATCATCTGGCAAACTACATTGATGGCGCGTGCGCTGCGCACTATGGTTTCACAGGGCGTATGCGCGGCCGACTGCCGGCGCGAGCAATCGCCCGTGCAAGATGCGTAACCATCTACTTTGTTTTCAATGAGGTAACTTACGATGAACGCTCTACTGCGGTTTTCAATGGCTGCGACGGTGGGGTTCGTTGTCGGCACGCCGGTCGTCGGTCAGACGTACGGTCCCGTCCCGTCCTACTCGTACGCCATCCCGAGTGGACAGACGTATCGAATCGTGCACCAGACGGTTTACGACGAGCGGCAGGAGACGGCCTATCGTATCGAATACGAAACCGTCCTGGAGGAGCGGCAGGTGACCCGCCAGCGCCCCGTTTGGGAAACCCAATATCGGGAGCGGACCTACACGGTGGCCAGGCCGGTTACGGAAACCTCCTATCGCGACGAGAAGTACATCGTGCAGCGGCCCGTTTGGGAAACGCAAATGCGCGACCAGAGCTTCAACCGTGTGCGGTACGTGCAGGAAACCTCCGAACGTGAGGAGCGCTACACGGTGTCGAGGCCGGTTTGGGAAACGCAAACGCGGCAGGAGTGCCACACGGTTTGCCGTCCGGTGTATGAAACGTCCATGCAAACGCAAACTCGAACAGTCATGCGCCCCGTCACCGAGCATGTGACCCGGTATGTCGATCAGGGGCATGCGGCGCAGCAGGTGGTCATGCGTCCGCCGGTCGTGCGCAACCGGCTCCGGTGGCTTCCTGCCGGTACCCACGTCGATCCGTTAACCGGCGCAACCGTGTGTCGCCCCGGTGGGCTATACTGGGTTCCGAGCGTGCATGGCCGTTACGAAGTGCAGCAGGTATGGCAGCCCAACATCGTGGCCCAGCAGGTTCCGGTAACCACGTATCGGCCGGAAACCATCGCCGAGGAAGTTCCGGTGCAGCGGGTCCGTTACGAGCAACAGCAGGTGTGTCGGGAAGTGCCGGTTCAGGTGTGCCGCTGGGTGCAGGAGGAGCGGGTACGGCGGGTGCCGTACACCGTCACCCGCCCGGTGGTCGAACGGGTCGAACAGCAGGTGCCGGTCCAGGTGCAGCGCATCGTCACAGAGGAACGGACCCGACGCGTGCCGGTAACAACGCAGCGCATGGAGTATGAACAGCGGGTGGAGCGCGTGCCGGTCCAAGTGTGCCGGATGGAAACGTACCAGCAAACGGTTCAGGTTCCACATCGGGTGGAGCGGCGGGTGCCGGTGACGCACACGTATTACGTACCGCGGGTAGTTGCGGCGCGGGTACCGCTCGATCCGTGCGGCATGCCGGTGCAAACTTTTGCCGCTCCGGCCCAGGCTGTGCCGTCCCCGGCGCCCAGCGCGCCGGCGGTGCCGCCGGCGACCACCTTCGAGCCGTCCGACCCCGCTGACCAGCCACCGCGTCTGGATCCCAGCGCCCCGCGGCCGCAACCGATCGAGGAAGAGGCGGAGAACAACAACGCTTTGCGGCCCGTGCCGAACGGAGCCGATCCGGTCTATTGAACCGGGCAGGTTAGGAGCTGGCGGGCAGGATGGACAAACGGCACGGAGAAGCATCGCGAGTACTGGAAGGCAAGCGAGTGGCGTTTGTCGGCAGGTTGGCAAGCATGGCTCGCCGCGATGCGGCGCAACTCGTTCGAGAGCACGGCGCCACCGTGGTCGACCAAGCCGACCCGACGGTGCATTTGGCCGTGGTAGGCGAGGAGGAATTGCCTTTTTCCAGCGCGGCCGGTCCGGATGAATGGTTCGACGCGCCCACGCGCGCGGCCATGGAGCGCGGCACGCTCGAAGTGATTGCGGAGACCGCTTTGTGGCAGCGGCTGGGCCTGGTCGAGCGCGAGCAGGAAATTCAGCGGCTCTACACGCCGGCCATGTTGGCCGAACTGCTGGGCGTTCCGGTAGCCGTGGTGCGCCGCTGGCATCGTCGCGGGCTGATCCATCCGGTGCGCGAGGTGCGGCGGCTTCCGTACTTCGACTTTCAAGAAGTGGCCACCGCGCGCCGCTTGGCCGAATTGCTGGCAGCCGGCGCTTCACCCAAGGCCATTGAGCGAAAGCTCGCTGAGCTGGGCCGCTACCTGCCCCACGTCCAGCGCCCACTTGCCCAGCTTTCAGTCATCGTGGAGGGAAAGGACATCCTGCTGCGCGAGGGCGACGGGCTGATCGAGCCGGGCGGGCAGTTGCGGTTCGATTTTGACGCGGTCGCGACGCTCGGCCTTGCCGCCGAGCCTTCCCTCGAGGACGACGCACCCGGCGATGCCGCCGTCGTGGCCGTGAGCCTGCCGCTGCGCCTCGAAACGGCCGAGGGTCCCCTATCGGCCGGCCAGATGGCTTCGGCCGCCGCTGAACTGGAGGAGGCGGGCCAGCTCGAGGCCGCCGCCGAAATGTACCGTGCCCTCATGGCCGCCGAAGGGCCGCGCCCGGAACCTTGTTTCATGCTGGCCGAACTGCTTTACCGGAGCGGCGACCTGGGCGCCGCTCGGGAACGCTACTACATGGCCGTCGAGTTGGACGAGGACTATGTCGAGGCCCGGGCCAATTTGGGGTGCGTGCTGGCCGAACAGGGGCATCGCGAGTTGGCGGCGGCCGCCTTCGAGGGGGCGCTTCGATATCACCCCGACTACGCCGACGCGCACTATCACCTCGCGCGCACCTTCGACGAACTGGGCCGCCGTAACGACGCCGAATGCCACTGGCGCGCGTTTCTCGACCACGCTCCCGATAGCCCCTGGGCTGACGAGGCCCGCGCCCGCCTCGTGCAACCCGGCGGCTGCTGAGACCGCCGGAAACCGGCTATCCGACGTCGCCGAGTTCCAGCGCCCTCCCGTAGCGCGAGAGCACCTGGCGGCGGAGCCTGGCGTGTTCCGGCCCGGCGAGGCCGGGGTCGGCGGCGATGACCTGCGTGGCGTCGTGCCGGGCTTCGATCAGCAGGTCGCGGTCGCGCAGCAAGTCGGCAATGCGGAACGGGGGCAGCCCGTGCTGCTGCGTGCCGAACAGGTCGCCCGG
>SKZG01000355.1 GCA_007127495.1 Planctomycetales bacterium | reverse complement strand
TTCAGGTTCAGTAAGCCCCACCCGCACCGCGTGGCGGCGTGCGCGGCCGGAACCGTTCCGTCACGTTTCCGGTGGATGTCCTTGGCACACCATCGGCTTCGCGGGGACGAGTCGGAGGCGCCGAGGCCCCCGCGCCGAGTCGCTCGACGGGAGCCCGGTTCCGCCAGCCCATCATATCCAAGAAACGGCTGAGAGGCACGGTTTGGATTCCCAACCGTTCCGCCTCACTAATCATTCTGGTGAAACCGGCAATGGCCTCCGTCCGGCCTGTTTCGTCGGGGCGTGCGCCGAGTACCAGGTATCGCGTATCGACCGATAACTGCCCTTGGCGGCGTCCTTGGGCGTCAATGAACGCATCGACGACGCCCCCGCTGCCCGTGATGAGGTTTTTCACCAATTGGAGGTCGTCGCGGCCATCGCCAGTCGCGTCGAAGAAGCCTGCCAGGGCAAAGCGCCGGCGTTCGCCCGGCGTCCACACCGGGGTATGGATCTTGTCGCCCGGCATGATGGGATCGCGGCTGCTGTCCTCGATGATTCGAGCCTCGGCCATGTGGTCGCCGAGGATTTGGGTCACTTCGACGCTTCCCTTCTTCACATCCTGCCCCAAGGCGGTGGCGTCGGCGGGGTAAACGGAAAAGGTCGTCTGGCGTTGCAGGCCGTCCGCGCGCCCTTGATTGATCCATACGGTCCGGTTCCGTTGGTTGACCCATCGGATTTCCCCGTCAGGTGTCTCGAAAGTCCCCCGCTGCAGGCCTTCGAGTTTTTTCGCCTGACTCTGGGCCACGGTCACAAGGTTTCGAAGCTGGTCACTGGTCGATTCCAACCTCTGGTTGACCTGCTTGAGGCTATCCGCCGCCTGTTGGCGTGCCCTCACCAAGACGTCCTTCACTTCGGCGGCGTCGGAGGTGATGCGCGATCGCTCACTTCGGAACTTCGCCTGTTCGGCGGTCAATTCCTGGTGCCTCTTGTCAGCAACCTGAACGTGCTGAGCGACTTGGGCGCGTTTGGCGGCTTCGAGCAGCGGGATTCTGTCCTTGAGTTCCTGAATTTCGACCTTGGCCACGGCGAGTTCAACCGCCCTATCCTGAATGGTCTGGAACAGGTACGCCAGCGCCTGTCGATAGCCCCTGGGTTCGCCCCGAAAATTTGCGGTGTACGTACTGAGGTCTTTTTCGACTTCGTCGTTCAGCTCGTCGATCCGGAGCGTATCGGCAAACCCCATCAGGTCTTTCAGGCGGCTGTTTTCCTCAAGTACGTTCCGCGCGAGGTCATCCTTTTGCCTCGCGGTTTCTTCCGACTGCTGCATCCGCGCTTCGGCTTCTTCCGCTTGTTTGAAGAAGATGAAAGTGGTCACCCCCAGCACGATTGTCAGGATGACGAAAACAATCAGCGCGGCTTGTAGACCTTGATTTTCTCGAGCCATCACCCGCTCCTTGATCGCCTCGGTGTGACAGGCCCCACACCGCAGGCACGTTCCAAAAAAAACCGATTGTTCAGGCCTCCGGCAAAACGTCGCCTTTCAGCGCCGCCTGGGTTCCGCCGGTTCCCCAAAAGACCTCCAAAACGTCGAACACGGCCCGCTCCACAATGAGAGTTCGCGGTCGACCTCTGCGACGATTGAAACTCAATGCCTAACCTCGATTCTAATCGCAACCAGGTTCATTGTCAACGTAAAGCCACGGCACTCGCGCGAAATTCGATCCAGACTGCCATCCCGAATTATTCAGGGGATTTTGATAGGCAGCACGAACGCCACGTACGGGGGGTATTCGGATCCCGACTATTCGCTCGTTGCCACTTCGACGGCCCCCACGCAGGGAGGCTCCAAATGGGCGCTATACGCCTGGGAATCCCGAAGATGTTGCCAGGCTTGATCGCCGCGACGCCAAGTCAACCGGTAGACGACCACCATGGTACCCATCAGGGTCGCCGTGGCAAGAAAGACCGCCGGGTACGGCGCTACACCTGCAAATCGTGCCACCTCCAGCCCGATGCCCACCATCGGCGCCCCGATCAGGATGCCCAAATCGAACATAGCCAGAATCAGCAGGTTGCCCACGCCGCGGTGTTCGTTGGGAAACGTACTGCTACCAGCCGCGACCACGCATGGAAACAAAACAGCGTGGGAAACCCCATAGCCGATTCCCGGCAACAAGAGTTGCCACTCGGTACGTACTAGCAAAAAGAGCAACTGGCTGAGCATCAGCCCGGCCAGCCCGGCCAGGATGAGCGGTTCCGGGCCGAATCGTTCGGGCAGGCGCCGCGTTGCCAGCCGCGTGAGGATGGCCGCGGGGGCGTACACCCCGAAAAACAGCCCGATGCGCGGGATCGCCAGTTCCGCCGCGAAGGTCCGTAGGAACGTGGTGGGCAGCCCCAGTCCAACGCCCATCACGATCCCGACCAGCAGCACACTTCCCGGATGATAACGGCGCAAGAGGTGCCACAGAGGCGGCTGCCGATGCCACGGATACGGGCGGTCGCCCCGCGTGGCCAAATGCGCGAACAGTGCCGAACAACAGCCGAGCAGGCCGGCCACGACAAACATCCTGTCAAGCTGCGGCCGAGCGATCGGCCCGCTGCCGACCAGCCAATCGCTGATCTGTGGCCCGATCATAATGCCGAGGAAGCCGGCCGTGCCGAGCATTCCCCACATCTCGGCCAGCCGGACCACATGCACCCGCGAGCACACAAAGGTCATCGAGGCACCAAAAATGCCGGCAATCGCACAGCAGAACGCCAGCCGCAACAGATAAATCGGCAGGCCGTTGTGGGTGGTCACGGCCAAGTGGGCGAAGCATACCAGGGCAAACAGTACGATCGACGCCAGCCAGATGAGCCGGGGGCCGTAGGTGTCAATCGCCTGCCCCATCGCTAGGCGCACGGCCAGACTGCCGACCATACCGATTCCCACGATCCATCCAAGGTGCCACTCCGAGCCACCCAAGAAAAGCACAAAATCGGCGTAACGGTACAAGATGGCGATGGCCATCATTGCCAGAATATTTGCCAAATAGGCCAGCCAGAAGTGGGAACCATACGGCGAACCCTGCCCCAAAAACGCGAAGCGCCCACTTGGGGGTGCGGTGTCCGAACGATGGTCTTGCGGCTGAAACGGCCCGGCGGAACGGATCATGGCGGAGGGATACGTGCAAGATGGAAACACACGATTATATCGCTGCCCCGCAGGAAGGACAGGGTGTTCAGCGCCCGGCACACACCCCGGCACGGCCTGTACACGGTCGCCGGGGCCCTTGCCGACAGCCGGTTGGGCGACTTCACGAGCCCAGCAGCGAGTCGAACCCCGCTTCATCGAGCACGGTCACGCCAAGCTGCCGGGCCTTGGACAGCTTGCTGCCCGCCTTCTCGCCGGCCACCACGTAGTCGGTGTTCCCCGACACGCTGGAGGCGGCGCGGCCCCCGTGACGCTCGATGCGTTCATGGATTTCATCGCGGGTGTACTTCTGCAGCGTGCCGGTGACCACAAACGTCTTGCCGTCGAGCTTCCGCGAGCCGGCTTCGGCGGCCGGCCGCTCCGTTTGCATCCGCACCCCGACCGAACGCAAATCGTCGATCATCCGCCGCCCCACGTCGCTGTGCAGGAACTGATGCACGCTGCGGGCGATGACCGGTCCGATCTCGTCGATCCGCGCCAGGTCGTCGACCGACGCCGCCGCCAGCGCGTCCATCGATCCGAACCGCTCCGCCAGCACGGCCGCCACCCGAGCGCCGACGTGCCGGATCGACAGGGCGTTGAGCACGCGAGCCAAGCCGCGCTGCTTGCTGGCTTCGATGGCCTTGACCAGGTTCCCGGCCGACTTCTCGCCCATGCGCTCGAGCCGTGCGAGTTCCGGGGCTTCGAGCCGGTACAGGTCGCCGCAGCTTTCGACCAGCTCCTGCTCGACCAGTTGATCGACCAGCTTGTCACCGAGCCCCTCGATGTCCATGGCGCTGCGTCCGGCGAAGTAACGCAGGCGCTCCTTCAGTTGCGCCGGGCAGCTTTCGACGTTGGGGCATCGGATGTACACGCCGCCTTCATCGCGCACAAGGGCCGCGCCGCACTCGGGACACGTTGTCGGAAAGCGGAACTTCGGCCGCAAACCCGGCCGCTCGTGGACCTCGACCCGGACGACGTGCGGAATGATCTTACCGGCCTTCTCCACCACGACGACGTCGCCCACGCGAACGTCTTTCCGTTCGATCTCATCGGCGTTGTGCAGGCTGGCGCGGCTGACCGTGGTGCCGGCCAGCTCGACCGGTTCCAAGATGGCGACGGGGGTCACCGTGCCCGTCTTGCCCACTTGCACCTTGATTGCCCGCAGCCGCGTGGTGCCCTCATACTTTTCGAACTTGTAGGCGATGACCCAGCGGGGGCTCTTTGAGGTGGTTCCCAGCCGCTTGCGCTGGTCGAACCGGTTGACCTTCAGCACGAGGCCGTCGATCTCGAAATCGAGTTCGTGCAGGCGGCTGATCAGTTCCTCACAGTGCGCCACGGCAGCGTCGAAGCTTTTGAAGCACTCGACGTGCGGGGTGGCCGGCAACCCGTATTGCCGAAGTTCATCGAGGAACGCCATGTGGGTTGTCGCCCGGAGGCCCTTGGCATAACCGACCCCATGGCAGAACACGCGCAGGCTGCGTTCAGAGCAGATGCGCGGGTCGAGTTGCCGGATACTGCCGGCGGTCACGTTTCGCGTATTGGCGAACGGAGGTTTGCCCTCGGCCTTCTGCCGCTGGTTCAGCCGAACCAGGTCGGAGTTGGTCATGTACACCTCGCCGCGCACTTCGAGTACGGCGGGCGGGTCGTCGCCGGCCAGCCGAAGCGGCACATCGCGAATGGTGCGAACATTGTGGGTGATGTCGTCGCCGGTGACGCCGTTGCCCCGGGTCGCCCCGCGCACGAGCCGCCCGTCTTCGTACAGCAGCGATACGGCCACGCCGTCGATCTTCAGCTCGACCACCCACTCGATCGTCT
>SKZG01000217.1 GCA_007127495.1 Planctomycetales bacterium | reverse complement strand
GCCACCCTGGCCGCCCGCGTGGAGCACTACCGGCCCCAGCTCGACGCCTACCGCCGCGCCGTTGCCCGCCAGTTCCAACTCGACCCCGACAAGGTTTCCGCGCGGCTGGCGTTCGTGGGCCCGGGCGTGGTGGTGGGGGTGTGAGGGGCAAGATGGAGTTGCTCCCGCGCTAAGTAACGACTCAACAGGTGAGGTATACTCGCCGCGGCCTAAAACTGCGCTTTTCGTAGGATGGGCTTTAGCCCGTCCAAGCGAAGACGGACAAGAATGTCCATCCTACAAAGGCGCAAAAACGGCACGCGGCAAGTATATGTAAGCCCCCTCAGTACAAATGCCGCACGATCACCTCCTCGCTCCATCGGCCGGCCAGGTACTCGGCCACCAGCGAACGGTGGCAGCGGTCGGGTTCGTTCTCGCTACAAAGGAGGCAGCCTCGGTCGATCAACGCCTTGGGCACCGAGTGCTCGACCTGCCGCGCTTCGAGCAGTTCCAGGAACCGGTCGCGGTAGGTCGCCCAGTCGCCGCCGTGTTTCTTGAAGGCGTCTAGGATGTCCTTCGTGGGCGCCAGTTCCGGGACGTGTACGTAGTCGATGTCGCACAGTGTGCGGGCGAAGTACCGCAGGTCGTCCCGCTTGGCGAACCCGGCCAACTGCGAGGTATTGTTCGAGCGGACGTCGACAATGCGCTCGGCCCCCGATTCGGCAAGCAGCCCAAAGAACCGCTCGGCCGGTTTCTGCGTGAATCCGATGGTGAACACTAGGATTTCAGTCATCCGGTTCCCTATCCTCGTAGGCAAGCTGGGCGGCGCGCTGCCGGTAGGCTTCCCGCAGGCGCTCCTCCCGCGACATGAACAGGTCGGGCTCGTGCAGGTTGCATTCGGCGAGCAATCGCTGTTCCGCCTCGGCCTGGGTTTCGATGTTTCCGTCGGGCAGGATGTGCCGTATTTCGCCCACCCGGTCCTTCGCGCGGCGTGCGATGAGGATCGTACGGTGGCAGGTGAGCGGGTCCTTCTCGGCGCAGAGGATCGCCACGGCCATCTTCGCGGCGCCTTGGAGGAGGCGCGCCAAGCCTTTTCGGAAGGCGGGCGTGGCGGCTACCCGGTCGAAGTCGACCTTGCCCTCCAGGTAGCATTCCGCCTCGTCGCGCCTGGCCCCCAACTCGTTGCCGAGAAACACGTAGGCAATGCCCCGCTCCTTGAGTTCCGGCACCAGGTTGTGTTGCGAAAATTGCGACGCATACCGGCAGTAGGGCGAGGAACGGACGTCGGCAATCGCTTCGATGCCGTGCTGCTCGAGCAAGTCGAGGAACCGGTCCATCGGCTGGTTCGAGTGCCCGATCGAGTGCAGTACCCGAGGCTTGGGGTTCATTTGCATTCCTGCCGATGAGCGTTCTCGGGCCGGTCGAGGCGGATGCCCGTGGGAAAATCGGGAAACGCGTACACGCCGTTCACCTGGAGCCAGTAGCCGCGGCGGCCGTCGGGCGCCGTATAGTCGCGGCTGAGGCCCACACGGAGCAGCACCTCTTGTTGCGACTGGATTCGGGCGTTCAGCGCCGTCAAGTGGTTCGCCGCGCGCCGCGCGGTTGCCTGGCTATGGAATGTCAGGTCGGTCAGCGACATGGAAGTGAAGTTCCTGCCGGCGCCGTCGACGAAATGCACTTTGATCTGTTCCGGTTTGTCGGGGTTTGCCACGACGGCGATGCGCGCCGGGGCAACGGAAATGGTGATGATCGATCTTCGCACGGGGTGGCCGAGGGGAACGTGTTTCTGCCGGTGAGGCAGTTGGACCTCGAACCCCTGCCCGACCGATGGGAACAGCCCGCGCCGCAGCGCAGTGCGGAAGTCCGACGGCGTGCATGTTCCCGCCGCGCGCAAGTCCATGTACCAGTAATCCTCCTGGTGCGGGCCTTGGGCGTCCAGGGCGGGGACAAAACTGCCGGCCAGGACCACGCCCGGGGCAAGCCGAAGCTCCCGGCACGTAGCCGGCGTCAGGTACGGCACGGGCCGGATGCACCGGCCGTCGCGCCGGTCGACGCCTGCCAGGCAGACGATCGCCGGGTTGCTGAACCGCGTCAGGTCGGTAACGATGATGCTCCGCCGCATGGTGGTGCCCTCCACGCGATGAAGGATGCCTTTTGGGGCGCGTATCGGTCTCCCTCGCAGAAGATACGATACTACAAATTGAAGGCTTGGGCAAGTAGGGGCGTTGGTGTTTGGGGGCCTGGGCGCGGTGGTGGGGGTGTGAAATGAGGAGCCGCCATGAGCGCCAGGATCCCGGTCAGCTCAGGACGACTTCCGGTCGCTCACGAACAGGGTGGCCCTTTGCTCGCCGGCGTCGGCCAGCAGGTGCACGGCGCGTTCGGGGTGCGCCAGGTTGGCGGCATCGATCACGCGAACGACCTCCTGCCACCGGTCGGCGCCGGGGATGCAATCGAGCAGGATGTTGGGGGCGTCGAGGAAGGCGGCCTCGTTCAGGTAGTTGTTCTGCAGGTTCGGGAACAGCGCCATGTAGAGGATGTCCATCTCGACCAGTTCGTTCAGGAAATGGGTTCCCACCGAGACGTCGGGAGTGAGGTTTTCGCGCATCGCGACGATCTCGCACAGCACGGCAATGCGGCTGATCTCGGAGAAATGGACGGGGATGCCCAGTTCCGGGCTGGAGGTCCCCCAGCGTCCGGGCCCCAGCAGCATGGTGGTTTGGGATTGCACGCACTCCGCCTGATTGATTCGGCCGAGGAGCCGGGCCACCTCGTGGCGGCGTGCCAGAGGCAGTTCCGCGTACAGGCGCGGAACCACGTAAACGATCCGGTCGAGCCGCACGAAGCGGCTAGGACCGATAATGGCCCCCCGCGCTTCGAGAATTCGTTCGGATTCGTCCACCGAGATGGTCGGCATCGTCACGCCCTCGTCGACGCGCGCTTGCAGCGGCCGGCACTGCAATAGATTGATGCGGTATTCGGTGTCGGTCAGAAAGTTCGCCGCGAATTCGATATCGACGGGGCACCCGTACGCCCGCTCCAGCGTTTCGAGCATGGTGCGCATGTCGGAAACGAACGGCGTCGAGGTGAGCAGCTTTTCGAAGGTCAGCGCGTGGGCCGGCGCCGCGCCCTCGTTTTCGGCCGGCGCATCGCACGAGGCGAACATCGCGACTGGGATTGTCGGCGTGTTGCGCAGGAGGTCGAGAAAGTGCCCTGAAGAAAACCGATTGGCCGCCAAATCGAGATAATCGACGCGCCGCTGCGAGTGCTCGCACACCTGGTTGAAATTGCTCTCAGGGCGGCGCAGCGGGGCGTTCAGCGCGACCAGCCGGGTATAGTCGTCGTCCGATCGGTCGACCGCCCGCGTCCCCAGGCCGAATACCAGCCGGATCACGCCTGCCCGCGGGTCAATCTCCTTGTGCCACACGTAGGGGTTCAGCGAGAACCCGACTCCGGCCAGGTGGGGGAGGAACTTATCGTCGTACTTTTCGCCGGAAACGCGCATGACGAGCAGGGCCATTTGCTCGTCCCAGTCGAGCAGCCCGCGGGCGCGCCGGTACCGCAGCGCGTCCTCGCTCATCGTGCTGGCGTACACCTGGCGCACGGTGTCCAGCAGCGCCTTCAACCGCTGCTCGCGCGTGCCCTGGTTCGCGCAGAAGAGGCTTTCGTATTTGCCGGCGAAGGCGTTTCCGTAGGCGTCCTCCAAGAGGGAGCTGGACCGCACAATATACGGCGACTCGCCGAAGTAATCGAGAATGGCCTGGAACTGATCCAAGGTGTAATCGGGGAAATGCCCTTGGAGGATGCGGGTTCGCGCCTCTTCCAGGCCGTCGAGGAACGTTTCCGCGTGACGCTGCTTCTGCCGGATCCACCACGCCCCGTTGCGAATGAGAAACGTGTAGAACACGTCGGAGCCGATGTGGAACGAATCGTGCGATTCCAACACGGCATGGCAGTCGGGCGCGTCGCGTTTGAGGATGGCGCGGGCAAGAATCATCCCGAGCGCTTTCCCGCCGATCAGCCCGATGCCCACCATGCGGTCCCGAATGTCGAGAATATCGCCGAGGGTCAGGTACCGGTGGATCAGCCGCAGCATGGCGTCGTCGCGCGACAGGACCATGCGGCTGAGCCTTTCGAACACGCCGTGCTCGTGCTCCGGCGGGCAGCGACCGGCACACACGTTGTCGTGGGCCTGCTGCGCTTCGTTGAAAATGCGCCGCCAGAAACCCAGACGCGTGTCGGACCGCAAGCCGGGCCAGCGGCTGGACACCAGCACTTCCGAAATGATCGTGCTGTTGGTGATCGGCCGGAACCGATCGCCCTCCCACGCATGGATCGTGTTCATCGACTGGGTCGACCGGTGCTGCACTTTGATGGGGCGCACGTAGATCATGTCCTTATGCCGAAACACGTCGAGGAGGAACTGCGTGGTGTCGGTGATCGGGGCCAGGGCAAACGACGCGTGGAAATTCCGGTACAGCGCGAAGTACGTTACCGTTTCCAGATCCCAGAGGCGGGGGCACGTGAGCACGAAGAAATTGCCCAGCATCTGGTCGGCCAGCCAGGTTGCCGCCAGCTCCGAGAGGCAGTCGAACACGTACACCGCGTGCATGCCGACGGCTTCGATCACTTCATGGACGGCGTTGACGAAACTCTCGAAGCCGAGGGCCGGGTTCGGACGGTGGATCTCCGCGCCGAAGTCGTCGGGAATGAGCGCTTCGTGGGAGGCGAACCGGAAATAGATCAGCCGGCGGCCGGAATCGCGGGCGGCTTTCGCATAGGGTTCGACCAGCGATTTGTATTCCGCAATGTCGTCCACCTGCCACACGATGTTGTCGCCCGGCATGACGCCCTTGAGCACCTCGTCCAGGCCGGGCAAACCGGTGGTAAATCCAGCGGGCATTGTCAACAAACTCCTTGCGCGTGTAGGTGGGGCCATCCCCCGCGAGCCGTCGCAAAGGACACGACGTCATTGTCGCCGCTTTCGCTGCAAAATCAAGGGGGGCCGGG
>SKZG01000376.1 GCA_007127495.1 Planctomycetales bacterium | reverse complement strand
CGTCGCTTTCATTGGGTAAGGGCGTGCTGCGAGTGGTTGAGCCTCGGGACGATACGGCGGAGCCTCTTTGGCCGGTGGAATCGCACAGTCAGCACTACGCCTGCGAGCAGTGCGGGCGGAGTTTCGAACCCCTTTCGCCGCACCATTTCTCGTTCAACAGTTCGCTGGGGTGGTGTCCGGCATGCCAAGGGCTTGGCATGCAGACGGGCACCAACCCAACGGCCCTGCTGCGCGATCCGGAACTATCGCTCGCCGCCGGCGCCGTGGCGCTGTGGCCTCGCCCGGAAAGCCCGCTACTGAAGGCCATGGCCGCGGCGTTTTCTCGCGGCACTGGCGTACCGGCCGACGTGCCGCTGAATCGGCTTTCCGCGCGCCACCGCCGCCTCATTTCCCACGGCACCGGGGAGAAGTGGTTCGCGATTGAAGGGCGAGTGGGCAAGGGGCTCCGGTTTCAATACAAGGGCCTGTATCCTGCTCTGGAGGAAGCCAGCCGGCTTTCGCCCGCCCTGCGCGGCAAGTTGGCCCTGTTTGTCGATGAAGTGGAGTGTTCCGCGTGCGCCGGTAGCCGCCTGCGCGACGACTCCGCGGCCGTGCGGTTCCGCGGCCGCACCATCGACGATTACTGTCGGATGCCGCTTGCGCGCCTGCGCGAAGAATTGGCCGCGTGGAAAGCCACCGACCGCGAACGGCAGATCGCCGGCGAGGTGATTCTCGAAATCCGCAACCGGACGCAGTTCCTCGTTGACGTGGGCCTGGAGTACCTGACCCTGGCTCGGACCGCGCCGACCCTTTCGGGCGGTGAGATGCAGCGCATCCGCTTGGCCGCGCAGGTTGGAAGCGGTCTGTGTGGCGTACTTTACGTGCTCGACGAGCCGACCATCGGCCTGCACCCGCGCGACAACCGCCGTCTGCTGGACGCCCTGCATAGGCTTCGCGACCTGGGGAACACACTGCTGGTGGTCGAGCACGATCGCGAAGTGGTTGCCAGCGCCGACCGGCTGCTCGATTTTGGCCCACACGCGGGCCGGCAGGGTGGCGAGGTGGTTGCGTCGGGTACGCCGCGGTCCGTTGCACGCCGCCGTGCCTCGGTAACGGGCCCGTACCTCAGCGGCAAAAAGGCGGTCCCCGTGCCCACCAACCGCCGGATGCGGGGACTGTCCCAATTTTCGCGGCACACTCAGCGTCCTGCCCCTTCGCCTCGCCCTTCCGCCGCGAAAATGGGGCTGTCCCCTTCCCCCGAACTTGGGCATTCCCCGAACGCCCCCCATCCCACCACCTCGCCACGCGGCTGGCTCGAAGTGTGCGGCGCCCGCCAGAACAACCTGAAGAATATCCATGTGGCCATACCACTTGGGGCGTTCACCGTGATTTCCGGAGTGAGCGGCTCGGGGAAGAGTTCCCTCGTCGAGGACGTTTTGTGCAAGGCCCTCGCCCGGGCGCTGCATCGGTCGAATACCATTCCCGGCGCCCACGACGGGATCGTGGGCATCGATCGGATCAACAAGGTGATTCGGGTCGATCAGCAGGCGCTCGGCCAGACGCCGACCTCGAACCCCGCAACCTATACTGGCGCATTCGAACTGATTCGTGAGCTGTTCGCACAGTTGCCCGAGGCAAAGCTTCGCGGCTATACGGCGCGCCGTTTCAGTTTCAACGTTTCCGGCGGCCGATGTGAGAAGTGCGAGGGCAACGGGCAACTGAAAATCGAAATGCACTTTCTTCCCGACGTTTGGGTTGAATGTCCCGACTGCCGCGGTCGGCGGTACAATACCGAGACGCTCAGCGTGCGTTATCGGGGCCGCTCGATTGCCGACGTGCTCGACATGTCGTGCGGCGACGCGCTGCGCCTGTTCCGGCGAATACCCAAGATTCGGCGTATCCTGAAAACACTGTGCGACGTAGGTCTCGATTACGTCACGATCGGCCAGTCGGCGCCCACACTATCCGGCGGCGAAGCCCAACGTGTGAAGCTGGCCGCCGAACTCTCCCGGCCCGATACGGGCAACACGCTGTACCTGCTCGACGAGCCGACCACGGGCTTGCACTTCGAGGATTTGCGCAAGCTGCTTGACGTGCTCAACAGGCTGGTCGATCTGGGCAACACGGTTGTCGTGATCGAGCACAACCTCGACGTGATCAAGACGGCTGACTGGGTCATCGACCTGGGCCCCGAGGCTGGGGAAGAGGGCGGGTACGTCGTCGCCGCCGGCACGCCGGAAGAACTGGCCGGCCGCGCTGCGCATCCCGATGGACTCCCCGTCAAGCGTTCGCACACCGCCGAAGTACTCGCGCCGGTACTCGCCGCCGGCCCGTATATGGAGCGCCCGCCGTACGACTTCGCCACTGAAATGGAAGAGCAGGACGACGACCTGGACATCGCCGAGGTGGGCGCCGAGACCCGACCGCCGTGGGAAGTCGACGGCCGACGCTGGCACTGTGCCGACCGGACCGCGCGCAACGGAAATCCCTGTCGTTGGGACGGACGAATCCTCGCGGAAACGGTGGACCGGATTCAGGAGCATGCCGACCTTTTCAGCGAAACCAACTGGTGTCACCGCACCATCGTTGAAATACGCGCCGCGAAGAAGGTCGACGGCTGGTTCTTCCACGCCATCACCGGCGAGGAGTGGCTGCTGAAGATGAAGTTCCGCACGGAGCGGAATACTTTCCAGGCCGACGAGCTAGTCTCCAGCCTCGACCTGAAGCCGCTGAACGACATGCCTGAATTGCCACTTTATGGCCGCGAGCCGCGAGTGAAAGTCCAGAAGCTGCGCGGACCATGGCAGGAGATCGAATTGAAGGTCCACGCTTACCACGAAATCGACCGGCCGGAGTTTTGGCGGTTTCTCGATGAGGCAGTCGAGGGGTTCGCCCGATTTCGCAAGCGGGTCGAAGGCCGGGCCGATATTCTCCATCCGTGGAAGCAGCTTGGCCGGAAATGGCACTTCGCACGGCGGGGGTTTCCCTCAGGCAAGTCGGCGCAGTGGGGCACGGAAGTGCTGGAAGACTTATTTCAGTTGCTTAGCGACACCGCTCCGGATGCCCGCGCGCTTTGGACCAACAAGCAGATGGTGCCGCTGCACGCGCCGGGGCAGCCGGAGCCTTGGGCGGTTGTGCAAACGAAGAAGCCCGACGCGGTATATTTACACCTCACGAGTCCCAAAAACCAGTTCACGCAAGGGCAAATCCGGAACCTCGGCCACCTGCCGGAACTGGACGGCGACCGCTCGGACGCCGATGTCATCCACCTGCGCTTCCGCAACCGCAACGATCTGCGCCGGGGCGACTTGAAGGCGTTTCTTCAGCAGCACGTTCGTGCTTCGGCCGGATAAACCCGATGGCGGCGTTCACAGCTTGAGTCGCAACATCCTGACGACTGAGCGAATGGATGGATTAGTTTCCGGCGGGCCCGAGGTCGGTTGCCCGCTCCGTCACCGGCCACCAGTTGGCGATCTTCTCTGCCAGCCGGGCCACCCGTTCCGGATACTCAGCGGCAAGATTCTTTTCCTCGTGGGGATCAGCAATCAAATCGTAAAGCTGAGGCCCTGGGTCGGTGCGCGGGTGCCATTTGGCGTAGCGGCCCACGGCACCGTCGTACGTCAGCAGCAGCTTCCAGCGGCCCGCGATGGCCCAACGGTAAAGCAGCGACGCCTCGGGATCGTCCAAATCGGCGATGTCGTGGGCGAACGTCTCGCCGAAGATCGCCTCGCGCCGAAGCGGCTTGCCGTCGCGCACCAACGGCAATAGGTCGAGCCCGGGCAGAGTGTCGGGAATGCGAGCGCCGGCCGCGCTGAGCATGGTGGGCACCAAGTCGATGCTGCTAATGAGTTCCTCGCGCCGGCCGGGCTCGATCACGCCGGGCCAACTGAGCATGGTGGGCTGGCGCGTGCCGCCCTCGTTGGCCGACTGCTTCGAGCGCGGCGCGAACCCGCCGCCGTCCGGGTTCTGAATCCAGCCATTGTCACCCAGGTACACGATCAGGGTATTCTCGGTGAGCCCCTTTTCGTCAAGGTATTCGATCAGCTCGCCGCACGTTTCGTCGAACCACTCGCACATGGCATAGTAGCGTGCGACGTGGATCGACTCGACCCGGTCGCGGTATTTCGCCAGCAGCCGCTCCGGCGGGTTGTGCGGCGTGTGGGGCAGGAACGGCGCGTACCAGAGCAGGAACGGCTTCTCCTCGGCCACGGCGTGGTCGATGAACTCGAATACCGGGTCCATCCCCTCCCGCCCGATCCGCAGCCCGTCGTCGCCGTGCCGACCGCCCGGCTCGGGGAAGCCGCGGGTCATGCCGTGCGTGAACCCGCCGCGCCGGTACGAACCCTCCCACCACTTGCCCGACTGATGGCTCAGGTAGCCGCGCTCGCCCAGCAGCTTCGGCAGCGTCGGGTGGCGGTCGATGTGGCTGATGAGCCGCTCGCGGAGTTCGGCGTACTTGGCCGAGTTCGGCGGCGCCAGCTTGTGCGAGGGGTCGTTGCCGGTGATCTTGTGCTGGTGCGCGTACAGGCCGGTGGCCAGCGTGGCCAGCGCCGGCCGGCACAACGCGGTGGGAACGTACGCTCGGGTGAACAGGGCACTACGCTCGGAAAGCCGGTCGAGGTGCGGCGTTTCGATCACCGGGTGGCCCATGAAGCCGTAGTCGGTCCACGACTGGTCGTCGGAGAGGATCAGCACGATGTTCGGCCGGTCCGAGTCGGCCCGGAGAGGAACCGCCGACAGCGCGGCCAAGGCGGCAAGCAGAGTGATGAGAATGGTCGTTCGCATGGTTGAGGCTCCTTGGGTGTCAAAGTGTGAATGCGATTTCACCGGTACACAGTCATGGTCGAAAGGTCACTGTTCACGAAGCATCGACTCCAACCCCTCCGCTGTAAGTCCCTTGGCTATGGGAAATACTGACGCAGTTCGCGAATCGTCTCGGCGAACTCCGGCTCGCCGGCCAGGTTGCGGCTTTCGTCGGGGTCGGTTTCGTAGTCGTAAAGCTGCTCGTCGCCGCT
>SKZG01000423.1 GCA_007127495.1 Planctomycetales bacterium | reverse complement strand
GAGCTTGGACCCGAGGTCCTCTCAAACGCCTACTCCCAACCCAGCGAGATGCGTCCGGACCGCACCAGGTCCAGGAACTCGCGATTGCTGGGCAGCAAGGCGGGTTGCGCGGCCAGTTCGGAGGGCGTGAACCAATGCACAGCCGCGACTTCCGCCGGGTTGGGCACAGGTTCCGCCCGTGCAGGCAAGCGGGCCAGCCACCACGCCAGTTCCACGTTCCACGCGGTACGGCACTGCCACAAGCGCCGCACGGGTTGGACCGCAACGCCAAGCTCTTCGCGAATCTCGCGCACCAGGGCCGAAGCCTCCGATTCGCCCGGCTCCAGACCGCCACCCGGAAAACAGAACGTAAGCGGCGCAAGAACCCCCGCCGCGCGGCGGATGACCAGCAGCCGCCCGTCGGTTCGGGGGCAAATGGCCACCGCGCCGCGCCGGCCGCCTTGGTCGGGAATCGAGTCGGTCATAGGCATAGTTTCGTCGAGGCGTTAAAATTGGCGCAACTGGGAACCGTTACGGGAAGGGTACTGTGGCCGATCGAGCCGATATTTCACTGGAATCGTTTCTTCCGCGGTTTGGGCTGGCCGAGTTCCGCTCGGGCCAGCGCGAGGTGATTGCCGCCGTGCTCGCGGGCCACGATTGCCTGTGCGTCATGCCCACCGGCGGCGGCAAGAGCCTATGTTACCAGCTTCCGGCCGTCGCCGGCGAGGGGCTCACCCTGGTCGTCTCGCCCCTGATCGCCCTGATGAAGGACCAGGTCGACCAGTTGACCCAAAAGGGGCTGCCGGTCACGTTCATCAACAGCACCATTTCCCTGGCGGAGCAGTATCGGCGGCTGGAAGATATGGCCGCCGGCAAGTACACGTTGGTGTACGTGGTGCCGGAGCGGTTTCGCAGCGGGCGGTTCATCGAGGCGGTGGGCAGGATCCGGCTGAACCTGCTGGCGGTCGACGAGGCGCACTGCATTAGCGAGTGGGGGCACGATTTCCGGCCCGACTACGCCCGCTTGGGCTACTTCCGCCGCAAGCTCGGCAACCCGACCACCATCGCCCTCACCGCAACCGCCACCGACGCGGTGCGGCGCGACATCATCGAGCAGCTCGATTTGCGCGCGCCGCGCACTTTCATTACCGGCTTCGCGCGCCCGAACCTGTTCCACGAAGTCCAACGCCCCGGCTCCGACGCCGCCAAGGAGCAACTCCTGTTGGACTACCTTCAGCAGAACCCGGGCGCCGGCATCGTGTACGCCTCCTCGCGGAAGCGGACAGAGCACCTTGCCGAGTTGATATCCACGAAGGCCCGGTGTCGGGCCACCGCGTACCATGCCGGCCTCCTGCCCGACCAGCGCCGCCGCGCGCAGGAAGCGTTTATGGCCGGCCAGGTGAACGTGGTGGTGGCCACCAATGCGTTCGGCATGGGAATCGACAAGCCCGACGTGCGGTTCGTGCTGCACTACAACATGCCGGGTACGCTGGAAGCGTATTACCAGGAGGCGGGGCGTGCGGGCCGCGACGGCCGCCCCTCGCGGTGCACGCTCTTCTACCACGCTTCCGACCGCCGCATCCAGGAGTTCTTCATCGAAAGCGCCTACCCCTCGCGGGAGAACGTGGAGCGGGTATGGAGCTTCCTTCGCGAGCGGCCGGAGGACCTCATCGAACTGACCCAACAGCAGATCAAAGACGAGCTGTCGCTGCCCATCGGCGCCGAGGGCGTGGGCGCCTGCGAGCACCTGATCGAAGGGGCCGGCGCGATCGAGCGGCTGGTCGCCTCGCAGAACCTCGCCTCCGTGCGGATCGATAGCGAGTTGCCCACCTTGGTTGACATGCTTCCGCGCCAGGCCACGGTCCGCCGGCGCGTGCTCCAAGCCATCGAGCGCCTCGTTGGCGACCGGCGCAACGAGTTGGTGCCCTTCCGCGTGCCCCAGCTTTCCGGCCTGGAGCAGCTCGACGCGACTTCGGTCGGCCACGCGCTGCGCGCCTTGAACGCACTGCCCCAGTTCACCTACGTGCCGCCGTTCCGCGGCCGAGCAATTCGCCTGCTGCGCCGCGAGGCCTCGCTCGACGACCTGGCGGTCGACTTCGAAACCCTCGAGCAACGCAAGACCGCGGAATACGACAAACTGCGAAGAGTCATCTACTACGCGATCGGCAACCATTGCCGGCAACGGACGATCTTGGAGTATTTCGGCGATACGGACTCGGGCCCGTGCGGGCACTGCGACAACTGCCGCGCCGCCGCGCCGGCATCGGGGCGCGGCACGGCGGGCCGGCCCGCTTCGCCCGACGGCGACGGCGAGGACAAGCTGCTCGAAACCGCCCGCATCGTCCTCAGCGGCATCGCCCGCATCGAGCGGGCCACGCGGTATTCTTGCGAAAAGCGGCTGGCCGCCCAAATGCTGACCGGCTCGCAGTCGCAGCGCATCAAGAAGCTGAAGTTGGATCGGCTCAGCACGCACGGCCTGCTCGCGCACCTGACCAGCGACGAGGTGGCCGACCTGATCGAAGGCCTGGTCGTGCTCGATTGCGTTAAGCAGGCAAGTGCAGACGGCACCGCGCAATTCCGCCCGGTGGTGCGGCTGACGCCGCTGGGCGGCGCGATCATGCGCGGCGAGCAGACCCTGCCGGCCGAACTGCCGGTCGACGCCGCGCTGGCAGGCAAAATCTGCGGCCTGCCCCCGCAGGCCCCGCATCCACCTGCTGCCGAGCGGGCGGCCGAGCCGACAGCCGATCCGACGGCTCAGGAAGCGGGTTATTATTGGACGTGGCGTCTGCTTTCGGCGGGCTTCCCGCCCGATGAATGCGCCGCGGCCCGGCGGCTGCCTCTACCGGTTGTGTTGCAACATGCCTTGCAGGCGGTCGAGGCCGGTCATCGTCTTGCTCCGGGTCAGTGTTTCGCGCCCGAGCTGCTTCGTGCGCTTCGGCACGTCGTCGGTTCGCGCGCCATCGCGTCGCCCGACGGGTTCCTCGCGCGGCTCCCCGCGAATACCCTGGCTGAGCACATCCGCCTTTACGCCGCGGTGCGCGATCACACTTCACACTGAGGCCGCCCGCACCCACTTGCCTTGCGGCCGCGCCTTTGGCAGAATGGTATCGTTGGCGCGGGTAAACACCGCGGTTTGACGGCGTCGATCGTAACCTTGCAAAATGATAGCAGTAGCCGAAGTCGTGTGGCTTCGGCTGCCCTCAAATAGCGAAGTCGCACGACTTCAGTTCCGATTCCCATGCAACTACGGCTCTAACCAGCGAGGAACTCATGGAAAAGTGGCCTTTGGGAGTATTTGCGAGCATCAACGCCGGGTTGGGCGTCCACCTTGACGTAGCCCACGAGTTGGGGGTGCCGACGATCCACCTGCACGCCCCGGCCAGGGCAGCCCGCACCGCGCAACACGGCGAAAACTTCCTGGCGCGGCTGAACGAGTTGGGCATTGCCATTTCGGTGGTGTTCGGCGGGTTCGAAGGGGAAAGCTACGCCGATATCCCGACGGTGAAGCGGACCATCGGCCTGGTGCCGCCGGAAACCCGCGCCGAACGCACCCGCGAAATGGAGGAAATCGCCGACTTCGCCCGCCTGCTCGGCGTCGACACCGTGGCCCTGCACCTGGGCTTCGTACCGCACGATCGGGCCGACCGGCTTCGGGCCGAGGTGGTCGAGGTGACGCGGCGCCTGTGCGATCACTGCGCGGCCCAGGGGCAGCGCCTTCACCTGGAAACCGGCCAGGAGACGGCCGACACCCTGTTGGAGTTCCTCGAAGACGTCGAGCGCGACAACCTCTTCGTGAACTTCGACCCGGCCAACATGATCCTTTACGGTTGCGGCGAACCGATCGAGGCGCTTCGCAAGGTGGGCCGGTACGTGCGAAGCGTCCACTGCAAGGACGCCACGTGGTCCGATCGGCCAGGCGAAACATGGGGCGCCGAGGTGCCGCTCGGCGAGGGCGACGTGGGCTTCGAGAACTTCCTAGCCACGCTGAAAGACCTCGGCTACGACGGCCCGCTCACCATCGAGCGCGAAATCCCCCAGGACCCCGACCGGCAGAAACACGAGATCGGCCGGGGCATTCGGCTGCTCAATGAACTGAAATCCAAAATCCTTTAGTCGCGAAAAACGCCATGTCGAAAAGCCGAATCCTGATTGCCGACGACAACGTACAGAACGTCGAGTTGCTCGAAGCGTATCTGATCGACGTCGACTGCGAGATCGCCATTGCGCACGATGGCCAGCAAACGCTCGAACAGGTGGCGCAGTTCCGCCCGGACCTCATCCTGCTCGACATCATGATGCCCAAGCTGAGCGGGTTCGAGGTGTGCAAGCACGTCAAGCAGGATCCGGCGACCCGAAACGTCATGGTGTTGATGGTGACGGCATTGAACGAGCCGGGCGACATCGAGCGCGCGGTCGCCGCCGGGTGCGACGATTTCCTGAGCAAGCCCATCAACAAGCACGAGCTGTTGAAGCGTGTGGAGAACATGCTCAAGCTGCGCCACGTGACCGACGAGCTTCAGCGCCTCCGCCAATACATCGACGGCGTGGAGGCGTCGCGCTAAGGCGTTACGGTTCCCGCGCCTCGATCGACAGGACCTCGATGACCATGTTGTGCTCGGCATCAGGGTCGACGTCGCGCCCGCCCCTGTGTTCCGGTAGCCGGATGAACACGTCGAGCGAACATCGGAGCCCGGCCGCCGTGGCGGGCCGGTAGGTGTCGATCCATAGCCCGTCGTCGATGGGGCGGCCGTCGCGCACCCGCGCCACGCGCCGGTAATACCCCGCCATCCGTTTGATCGTCGCTCGCTCTTCCATGCGCACGTACTGGATGCGCATGGGCCCCAGCCGCGCGCCCGATAGCGAATCGGCCAGCGCGCCGGGAAGCACCCGATGATAGGCCGCCCGGACGTCGGCGCCCTCGTGCAGTTCGATGGGAAGGTCCTCCAGCCGGCGAAGGGCTTCGGGGTTCTTTCCGGCCAGGCGGGCATTTTCGTCATTGGTCAGGGCCGCCGCGTCGAG
>SKZG01000569.1 GCA_007127495.1 Planctomycetales bacterium | reverse complement strand
GTTCGGCGGCGTCGCGGCCTACAAACTCCTTCCTTGCCACCGCGTGCCCATGGGTTTCCGCGCTCGGCGGCGCGATGGCGGCGCGGGTGAGCTTTTCCACTTCGGCGGCGCTGAGCCGGACTGCCCCGGCTCGCTCCATGGCGGCCATCATGGCGTCGAACACCTGCTCGACCACGAAGACCTGTTTTTCGGCGATGCACAGCAAGTTGTTGTCGTAGGCCGCACCGCGAATAATGCACCGGGCGGCGCGGTCGAGGTTGGCCGTCTCATCGACCACCACTGGCGGGTTGCCGGGGCCGGCCACCATCGCCCGCTTGGCCTGCTGCATGGCCGCCTTCGCCACGCCGGGCCCGCCGGTAATGCTCAGTAGAGCAATATCCGAATGTTGAAAGAGTTCGCTTGCGGTTTCCAGAGTCGGTTCGGTAATGACGCAAACCAGGTTGTCGATACCGCAGTCGCGATAGATCGCCTCGTTGTACCGGCGCACGCCCTCAGCCGCCACGCGCCGGCCGCCGGGATGCGGGTTGACCACCAGGGTGTTCCCGGCGGCGATCATTTGGATGGCGTTGCAGGTTAAGGTCGGCAGCGAGTGGGTGACGGGGGTCACGACGCCGATCACGCCGAAGGGCGCCCGCTCGATCACGGCAAGGCCGTGGTCGCCGCTAAACACTTCACTGCGAAGGAACTCGACGCCGAGTGTTTCGGCGACGCCCTGCTGCTTCTCGAGCTTGTGTTCGAGGCGGCCGATCTTGGTCTCCTCCATCTCCATGGTGCCCAACTCGACGTACTGCTTGCGGCAGATGTTCCGAATATGGTTCAGGATGCGTTTCCGATCGGCAAGCGAGTGCTCTGAAAGTCGCTCGAACGCTTCGCCCGCAGCCGCGACCGCCTCGTCGACACAGGTAAACTGGCCGAAGCGGCCTTGGTATCCGCCACCTACCGGACCGAGGCGCGTAACCGGCGCCGGAGCGGCCGGTTGTCCGTTGGATTTCAGGCGGGCAACCACCTGCTCCACGACATTGCGAACCAGGGTTTCGTCGATTTGCATAGTAAAGTCTCTTGTCTGAAGGATGTTATGGGCGCCGACGCAGGCGGTGCGACCGGGCGGCTTCGGGAGAATCCGTTTGCGCGGCCGGCCTTGTCAGGGCACTCATTCCGTTTTTTCGTAAACGCACGTGTGCTCCACGTGTACCGAGTCGATGATGCCAATGACGACTGTGTCGACCGGCAGATTCTTGGTGCCGGGCGTTAGCCGGGCGCTCGAACCCTGCGTCAGCAGTACGTATTCGCCTTCGCCGG
Source organism: Planctomycetales bacterium (assembly GCA_007127495.1). Taxonomy (GTDB): domain Bacteria; phylum Planctomycetota; class Planctomycetia; order Pirellulales; family Thermoguttaceae; genus PWXP01. The sequence continues at coordinate 3,750 of SKZG01000569.1, read as the reverse complement.
CCCCGACGGTGTCGACCGCCACCAGCGACCGGCCGGAACCGGCCAGGCAACCGTGTTCGCGGTCGACGCGGCACGGCTCGACCAGCAGGAGCTTGTGGCCCGTCATGGAACCGACCTTTTGAGTCGATACGAGCGAGCCGGTTACTTTGGCAAGGAGCATGAGTTCAACCCTCCAACAACTGTTTGGCCAGTCGTGCAACGATCAACTCTTCATTGGTGGGCACAGTCCAAAGCTGGACCCGGCTTTCCGTCGCGTGGACCTTGGCTTCGCCGCAGGCGTTTTCGTTCCGTTGAGGATCCAGCACAATGCCTAATGGTTCAAGGTTCCGGCACACGGCGGCGCGGATGGCGGGGGAGTTTTCCCCAATACCGCCGGTGAACACGATGGCCTCGGCACCGCCCAACTCGACCAAGTACGCCCCCAGATAGCGCCGGATGTCGGCCACGTACACGTCCAGTGCCAGCCGGGCGCGCTCGTTGCCGTTTTCTGCGGCGTCGGTCAGGTCGCGCACGTCGCCGCTGAGGCCGCTGAGGCCCAGCAGGCCGCTGCGGTTCGCCAACGTATCGAGCACTTCGGCCAGCGACATGCCGGTTCGTTGCATAAGCACCGGAATGGCGAATGGGTCGAAGTCGCCCACGCGGTTATTTTGCGGCAGCCCACTTTGGGCACTGTACGTCATGCTGGTGGCCACGCTCTTGCCGCCGTGAATCGCACACAGCGAACTGGAGCCGCCCAAATGGAGGGAAATGACCCGCAAGGCGTTATTTCCCAGCAGCTCGGCCGTCCGCACGGCAATGTAGCGATGGCTGGCGCCGTGAAAACCGAACCGCTGAATGTTGTGCTGATCAGCCCATTCGTGCGGAATGGCAAAGTAGCGGTTCGCCGGCGGGATGGACTGGTGGAAATGCGTCTCGAACGCAGCCACCAGCGGTATTTCCGGCAACTGCTCGCGAAGCTGGCGCATGGCCGCGATGTAAGGCGGGTTGTGTGCCGGCGCCACGGCGTTCATCTCTTCCATGGCCGCCAGTACGTCGGGTGTCACCCGTTGCACTCCGCTGACGGACCCGCCGTGGACCGCCTTGAAACCGATGGCGGCAACCTCCTCGGCCGTCCGGAGGCATCCGTGCTCGGGATCGGTGAGCTGCGCGAGGCATTGCCGCACCGCCTCGGCGTGGTCGGGTACGTGGATCGCCCGCTCTTGGCGGTCAACGCCGATTTCGACGGTGCAACGGCTTTCGGGGGACCCGATGCGTTCGATGCCGCCGCGCGCAAGCTGGCGCTCGTCGGTCATGTCGAGCAGCCGATACTTGAAGCTCGTCGAGCCGAGGTTGGCTACGAGTATTTTCATGGATTCCTTCCTCCGTGCCGTGTCGAAGCGGGCGGACGGTGGGTCGGCGGCGCCGGTCGGTTCGCACATGGAGCGCGCCGAGGCAAACGCGACGACGAGCCTTCCGGCATTCCGCCGCGCGCGCCATGTTCCGACCGGCCGTGGCGGCCTACGTCAGGTACGCTTCGATCACGCCGTCAGCGGGGCGCGGAATGATGTGGCTGGCCATGAGTTCGCCCGCCTGGGCGGCCGCGTTGGCGCCCGCCTCGACGGCCGCTCGCACGCTGCCTACGTCGCCGCGCACTACGGTAGTCACCAGGCCGCCGCCAATCTGCACGCGTTTTGTAATCTGAACGTTGGCGGCCTTTGCCATTGCGTCGGTCGCCTCGACTAGCGCAACGAGGCCCTTCGTTTCCAGTAAGCCTATGGCGTCTTGCATAGTAGTAAAACCCTTCGAATCGATGTGATAGTGGACGGTATTTGTGGTTGCGCCGGATTACTTCGCGGCGCTCCCGCGTTTGGCCTTCGCGCCGGCCGGGAGGACGATGTCGATGTCTTCATGCGGGCGAGGTATCACCTGCACGCTGACGATTTCGCCGATCCGGCCGCCGGCGTTCGCACCGGCGTCGGTTGCCGCCTTGACGGCCGCCACGTCGCCCGTGACGAACGCGCTCACCAGACCGCTGCCGACCTTGTCCCAGCCGAGGAACTCGACGTTGGCCGCCTTGAGCATCGCGTCGGTCGCCTCGACCAGGGTAACAAAGCCCTTGGCCTCGATCATTCCTAACGCTTCCATCGCTTTTGCCATGGTAGGTTTCTCCGTGTGTAAAAACATGAAATAGGTGAATGGTACTTGTCAGTCCATCGCTTCGCCGACTCGGGGCCGGCCGGAGCGTCTTGCAATGCCAGCGGCTATTGCTTCAAAAGTTCCACGCTGGTTGCGTGGTCCACGTCGCATGCGTTTCCTTCGTCGGTGTCGAGGTGGACTTCGAGCTTGATGCCCTCGCTCACGCGCACCAGCAGGTTTTCGAACGTGGTGGTGCAACGGGAGTGGATACGCAGCGACATGCGGTCTTTGTCTTTGACCCGGTAGAACTCGGCGTCGGCCGGTCCCATGTGGGCGTGCCGTTCCGCTCGGATCACTCCCTGCTTCAATTCGACCACGCCCTTGGGGCCCACCAAGACGCAGCCGGGTGTGCCGTCGATTTGCCCGCTGGGCCGCACCGGGAGGTCGATCCCCAGCGAAATGCCGTCGGTGAACGCCAGTTCGACTTGACTTTCCGGGCGCGTCGGTCCCAGAATGCGCACCGAGGGCAGCATGCGTCGGCGCGGCCCCACGACCATGACCGTTTCCTCGGCCGCATAGTAGCCGTCCTGATAAAGGTCCTTCATGACCGTGAGCGTATGCCCTTCGCCAAACAAGACCGCCACGTGCTCGTTGCTCAAATGGACGTGGCGGGCCGAAACACTTACCGCCAGGTTGGGCTGAAACTCGGCACCGCGCCCAAGCTGTCGCAAGACGATCTCGCGGACAATTTGCTCAACGTTCCTGCGGTCGATAGGAGGTGCGATACTCATGCGAAATGATTCGTTTGAGGTGGTTCGTCGGAAGTTACGCCTGGGGGCCCAGGGCATCTGCCCGTTCGTTCTCGGAAGGTTCCGTCACAGGATGGGCCAGGATCAGCTCGACCCCTGCACGCTGAAGCTTCTCGCGCCATTCGGGCGCGAGGCCGTCGTCGGCGACGACCCGATTCACTTCGCCCAGAGGGCACACGTGCCCGAGGCTCTGGCGACCGAATTTCGAGTGGTCGGCCACAATGGTTACTTCATCGGCGGCCCGCATCATGGCCCGCTCCGTTTCAATCAATAGCAGGTTGTTGTTGAAAAAACCCTCATCGCTGACGCCTGCCACGCTGAGGATCGTACGGCGGACTCTCAGTGCCGCGAGCATTCGGTCGGCATAGGGCCCCTGGGCGACCCCGCTCCGCGGACAGATATTCCCGCCTATCAACACTAGGTCACTGTGCGTATCGGCGGCAAACAGGTTAGCCACCGGGAGCGAGTTCGTGACGACGTGCAACGGTCTTCCCACGAGGAGACGTCCTACCTCGTAGGTAGTGCTTCCCCCGTCCAAAATAACTGTATCACCATCGTCGATCAATTTGACCGTCCGCTGGGCGATCGCCCGCTTCTCGGGCCACTCGGCCGGTTGCCTCGACTCGAAATGGGGCAGTTTGGGGCTGGTCCCGCAGTACAGGGCTCCGCCGTGAATTCTGCGTACCGAACCCTGTTCCTCCAGAACTTCCAAGTCGCGCCGAATCGTCGATTCCGAAACGTGCAACCGTTGAACGAGGTCGGGCAGGGAAGCGAATCGCTTCTGACCTACCACGTCCAGTAGTTGGGCACGACGCTGTTCGGCAAG
>SKZG01000371.1 GCA_007127495.1 Planctomycetales bacterium | reverse complement strand
TCGCCAAGCTGGCGGAGCTTGGTATCGAGCCGGTCCTGTGCTCCGACGCGGTGTTCATGCGGCGCGCCTATTTCGACGTGATCGGCACGCTGCCCACGGCGGAGGAAGTGCGCGAATTCCTTGACGACGAGGCCGCCGATAAACGTTCCCAATTGATCGAACGCCTGTTGGAACGCGACGAATTTGCCGACTATTGGGCGATGAAATGGGGCGACGTCTTACGCATCAAGGCCGAGTTCCCCGTCAATCTGTGGCCCAACGCGGCGCAGGCATATCACCGGTGGGTGCGGGCATCGATTGCCGAGAACAAGCCTTACGACCGGTTCGCCCGCGAACTGCTCACCGCCGGCGGCAGCAATTTCCAGGTGGGTCCGGTGAACTTCTACCGGGCGATTCAGAACAAGACGCCGGAAGGCATTGCCTCGGCCGTCGCGCTCACTTTCATGGGCTCGCGCGCCGAACGATGGCCGGCCGATCGGCTGGCCGGGTCCGCCGTGTTCTTCTCGCAGATCGGCTACAAGCCCACCAGCGAGTGGAAAGAGGAAATCGTCTTCTGGGACCCGCTGCAGTTGACGGCCGTGCCGGGCAACGCGGTGCCGGGGCGTGACACTCCGGGCACGGTCCGCGAGGGCCGCGACGGCGGCCCCTTGCAGGCGCCGCCGGGCCGCGGCGAGCCGCTGGCCGCCGTGTTTCCCGACGGCGCTGCAATCGAGGTGCCGGCAGACCGCGATCCGCGCGAGGTGTTCGCCCAGTGGCTGACCGCGCCGGAAAATCCCTGGTTCGCTCGCAGCATTGCGAACCGCGTGTGGGCGTGGCTGATGGGCCGCGGCATCGTCGAGGAGCCTGACGATATCCGCGAGGACAACCCGCCGAGCAACCCCGAGCTGTTGGCTTATTTGGAACGGGAAGTGATTGCAAGCGGCTACGATCTGAAGCATCTGTACCGGCTGATTTTGAACTCGCACACCTACCAGTTTTCGTCCGTGCCGAGGCATACCGGTCCGGAGGCGGAAGAGAATTTTGCGAGCTATCGGCTGCGCCGGCTAGACGCCGAGGTGCTGATCGACGCGATCCATCAGATCACCGGCGCGACCGACCTGTACACCAGCCCGATCCCGGAGCCGTATACGTACATTCCGCGCGAGATGCGCGCCATTGCCTTGGCTGACGGCAGCATCACCAGCCAGTTCCTGACGCTGTTCGGCCGTTCAGCCCGCGCGACGGGTACGGCCAACGAGCGGACGAACGCGCCGGTGCCCGCCCAATGGCTGCACATGCTCAATTCGAGCCACATTCAGAGGAAACTGGAACAGGGGCCGAAGTTGCGGGCACTTTTGGACGCGAAGCGCCCGTTGGCGGAAACGGTCGAGGAGTTGTACCTGACCGTTCTCTCGCGCCGCCCAACGCGGGAGGAGTCGGCCGTGGCCATCGAGTACGCCCGGGCGGCGTCTTCGAGGCGCGAGGCGGGCGTCGACCTCACCTGGGCGCTGATCAATACCACCGAGTTCCTGTATCGTCATTGACACCGGAGGCCGAAACCATGGACGCACGCGGCGGTTTCGACAATCACCCACCCATTTCCCGGCGCGAAGCCTTGCGCCGGGGCCTGCGCGGCGTGGGCGGTGCACTGGGCGGCGGCTGCGCGGCTTCGGGCGCGTTGGCTGCGGCCGAGGCCCCGCGAACGATCGAGCCCAAGGCCAAGTCGATCATCCAGATTTTCCTGTGGGGCGGCATGTCGCATAACGACACGTGGGACCCGAAGCCGGAGGCCGGCCGCGACTACATGGGCGATTTCAGCGAGGTGATTCCCACCAACGTCGACGGAATCCGTTTGGGCGCGCTGTTTCCGCAATTGGCCCGGCAGGCCGATAAGTACTCGCTCATTCGCGGCATGACGCACGGTGTGAACGGCCACGAGACGGCGGCCTACCTGATGCAAACCGGGCACGCGCCGGGAGGCCGGCTGGCGTACCCGAGCATCGGCGCCGTGTTCTCGTACTTCAAGAGCGCCGAGTACGACGGGCTGATTCCGCCCTACGTTGTGCTGACGCGGGCACAGGGCCGGTTCTCGGAAGAAGGCTTTTTGGGCCCTGCGTACAAGCCGTTCGCGACCGGCGGCGACCCGAACGCGGCGCGATTCGAGGTCGAGGGCGTGGTGGCTCGCGGCATCACCGACGAGCGGCAGCATGCGCGGCGCGCGCTGCGCCGGCAATTGGACACCATGGGCCGGCTCATGGCCGACAGCCCCCCGTTGGCCGCGGCCGCGAAAGCCAAGAGCGACGCCTACGAGTTGATTCTGGGCGCCGGCCGGGACGTGTTCGCCCTCGATCGGGAGGAGGCCGGCGTGCGCGACGGCTACGGCCGCCACACCTTCGGCCAGAGCTGCCTGGCGGCGCGGCGGCTGGTGGAAACGGGCGTCCCGTACGTCGTCATCAATTATCCGGGGGGCTGGGATACGCACAGCGGCCACTTCGCCACCATGCGCCGCCAGTGCCCCCAACTCGATCAGGGCCTGGCCATGCTGCTGGCTGACCTGCACGATCGCGGCCTGCTGGAAAGCACGCTGGTGTGGTGTACCGGCGAGTTCGGCCGCGGGCCGAAGGTCGATTGGCAGCCGCCGTGGAATGGCGGGCGCAACCATTGGGGGCACGTGTTCACCGTCTTGGTGGCCGGGGGCGGGTTCCAGGGCGGCCGGGTGGTCGGCGCTTCCGACGCCGTGGGCGCGCGCGTGGAAGAGCGGCCCGTGTACCCCGTCGATCTGCTCGGCAGTATCTACCACCTGGCAGGCATCGACTCCGGCGCCCGCCTGCCGCACCCGGAAGGGCTCGACGCGCACGTGTTGCCTGGGCCGAGCGACGGTGTGAAATCGGCCGGCCTGCTCACGGAGATCATGTAGGATCGTCCAACCATGAAGAGAACCAAGGATCGGCAAAGAAACCACTGTCGCTCTTTCTTCCCCTTCACGCTATTCTCTCCCACCGAGGGAGAGGGGACATCGGCCGGTCATTTCTTTGCCGATGCCAAGAGGATCCTGTTGGTGCTTCTGGGCGGCGTGGCGGCCATGGCCGTCCCGGCCGAGGCGCAACCCTACGTCGGGTTCGTGTATCCGGCCGGCGCTCAGCGAGGGACGACCGCCCAAATCCGTCTGGGCGGGCAGCGGCTGGAGGGCGTTTCCGGCGCGATCGTTTCCGGCTCCGGCGTCGAAGCCAGGGTCGTGGAATACCGCTGGATGCTCACCAACCAGGAAGTCCAATTGATGCGGGAGCAACGGAGGCTACTCCAGAGAGGCCGGAGGGGGGAGGGAGGCGAAGCGAAAACCGACCCCGTCACACAGAGGATCCTGGCCGGGATCGAGGACCGCCTGGAAGGACGCGTGTTCAGGCCGGCCAACCGGTCGATCGCCAACCTCGTTCTGGTCGAGGTGGCCGTCGCGCCCGACGCGGAAGTGGGGCCTCGCGAAATCCGCCTGGTGACGCCGCGCGGGGTGACCAATCCCATGGCCTTCCACGTGGGCCAGTACCCCGAGGTTGCGAGGAAGCCGATGAAGACCGCGCCCTTTCCGGTGCTCGGCAACGAGGAGGCGGCGGAACGCAAGCGGCCGCCGGAGGAGGCCGAGGCGCGCGTCGACGTGCCCTGTGTGGTGAACGGCCAGGTTGCCGCCGGGGAAGTGAATCGTTACCGGTTTCAGGCGACGAAGGGCCAGCGGCTGGTCGTCAGCGTGCAGGCGCGGGCGCTGGTGCCGTATATAGCCGACGCGGTGCCCGGCTGGTTTCAACCTGTGATTGTCCTCCACAACGCCCAAGGGCGCGAGGTGGCCTATGCCGACGTCTTTCGCTTCCAACCCGATCCGGTTCTCCATTACGAGGTGCCCGACGACGGCGAGTACGTGCTGACGATTTCCGATGCGTTGTTCCGCGGGCGCGAGGATTTCGTGTACCGCGTCAGCATTGCGGAGCAGCCGTTCATCACGCACCTTTTCCCCTTGGGGGGCGCCGTCGGGGACGAGGTATCCGTCGAACTGAGCGGCTGGCACCTTGAAGGGGCCCGCCCGGCGATGCCTCCATCGGACGCCGCGCCGGGCGTGTACTTCGTAACGGCTTCCCGGGACGGGCTGGTTTCCAACCGCGTACCGTTCGCGCTGGACACCTTGCCGGAGTGCTTCGAAGTCGAGCCGAACGACGACGCGTCGCGCGCGCAGGCGGTGGAGCTTCCCGTCATCGTCAACGGCCGCATCGACCGGCCGGGCGATTGGGACGTCTTTCGATTCGAAGGCCGCGCCGGGCAGGTCGTGGTGGCGGAGGTCATCGCCCGCAGGCTCGATTCGCCGCTGGACTCCGTCCTGAAACTCACCGATGCTGACGGCAACCTGTTGGCCGCCAATGACGACTACGAGGATCCGGCAGCGGGCCTGAACACGCATCACGCCGATTCCTACTTCATGGTTGCGTTGCCCCACGACGGGACGTACTACGTGCATTTGACCGACGCGACGTTCAAGGGCGGCGAGGAGTACGGCTACCGTTTGCGGCTTAGCGCACCGCGGCCCGATTTCGAACTGCGCGCCGTACCGTCGTCGATTGCCATTCGCCAGGGGAGGGCGGCGGCGGTCAGCGTGTACGTCATCCGCCGGGACGGCTTCGACGGCCCGGTCCGCCTGGGTCTGAGAGACCCGCCGGAAGGGTTTTCGTCGTCGCCGGCCACGCTCGGCGGCGACCAGGAAATGGCGCGGCTGACCGTGCGAGCCCAAGGGGCCGACGTGAACGGCACGATCGCGCTTTGCATCGAGGGCCGCGCGACCATCGGCGACGAGGAGGTGGTTCGCGAAGCCGTTCCGGCCGACGATCAGATGCAGGCGTTCTTATGGCGGCATCTGGTGCCGGTCGGCGAGCTGATGGTTCGCGTGTTCGACCCTTCGTATCAGCCGGAGCCGTCGCGGGCGGCGCCGCCGGTTCCCGAAGAGGTCCTCGCGGCCGCCCGAAAGGCCGCGAAGGACGCCGGGCAGCCCATGTTCACGCGGCAGGAGGTGACCCGGCGCTTGCGCCAGCTCGACGCCCTGTAC
>SKZG01000240.1 GCA_007127495.1 Planctomycetales bacterium | reverse complement strand
TCGGAACAGCGACGTCCGGCCTTTGACTCCACGGCCCGTGAACAGTGACCGAACGAGCCACCGTTAAGGCTCCAACCGCGCCAGGCAGGTGCGGACCGATTCGTTCCACTGGGCGAGTTGCTCGGCCATCTGCCGGACGATTTCCGGGTGCTCCGCCGCCAGGTCATTCGATTCGCCGGGATCGTCAATCAGGTCGTACAGTTCCCACCGCCACGGCGGCTGGGCGAACGAACCGCCGCGGCCGGCGTGAATGATTTTATAGCGGTTGTCGGTCAGTGCGATCTGCCCGCGCGACTGGAACGCAATCGGCCGCGGCCGCTCCGTCATGCGGCCGTCGATGAGCGGGACAAGGCTCACGCCATCGATCGGCCGGTCGGACGGTAACTCGAGCCCTAGCAGGCCGGCGAGGGTCGGCACGTAGTCGCTCGTGACGGCGGGAACGCCGGTGGTTCGCCCCCGTTCGATGCGGGCAGGCCATTCGAGCAGCCCCGGCACGCGGACGCCGCCTTCGTACAACGCGCGCTTCCGGCCGCGCAGCGGGCCGGCCGAGCCGGGCATCGACGCGTTCCCCTCCGGGCCGTTGTCGGAGGCGAGCCACACCATCGTGTTCTGCGCGACGCCCAAACGGCGCAGCGTACGGCGAAGTCGGCCGATCTGGGCGTCAGCCGCCCGAATGCAGCCGTAGTAGTGCTGCTCGAATCGGCTTAACTCGGCAAATGGCGCGGTATCGTCCGGCCCGGCCACTACCGGCCAGTGCGGCTCGTGGAACCAGACGACCGCCAAGAACGGGACCTCGCGCCGCACGCTGTCTTCGATGAACGGGATCGCCGCGTCCATAATCACCCGGGCGTTCGGACCGTCGAGCCCCTCGGTTGCCTCCTCGCCCCGCTCGTTCCAATAGCGGGTGCCGTAGTGCATGGCGTAGTCCGGCGCGATATCGGGGTCCCACCAGTGCTGAAGGTTGCCGGGGCGGCCGGCGAAATCGCGCGGGCGGACCATCGGGTTGTAGGTGGGCACCTTGCCTTCGGTCGACAGGCACACGTCGAACCCGCGCTGCCACGGCGGGGCGAAGTGCTGCGTGTTGCCGGGCCGGCCCCGATTCGCGTCGGTCATCTCGGTGGTGAGCGTGCCGAGGTGCCATTTGCCGAAGTGCCCCGTCCGGTAGCCCGCCCCTTGCAGTAGCGCGGCAAGATTCACCTCGTCCTCGGGCAGGCTTCCCGTGTTGGCGAAGTACACGCCGTAGCGGAACGGATGCCGCCCGGTGAGGCAGCTTCCGCGCGTGGGGCTGCACACCGGCGCCGCGGCATAGAACCGCTCGAACACCAGCGACGCCTCGGCCATTGCGTCGATGTTGGGCGTTGCCGCGTGCTCGCTGCCCTGGTAGCCCACGTCGGCCCAGCCCAGGTCGTCGAACATGATGAGGACGACGTTCGGGCGGTCAGCGGCGGCACCGCCCGCATGGCCGAACGCCTCGTCCTCTGCCCGGGCGCCGCCCGGCCCGGCGACAACAGCACACGCCAGCAGCGCCCCGGCGATGGCAAGAATCCGTCGGTTGGTGTGTTGGAAACCTTGGGTCGTCATGGCGCCTTCCTTTTGCTACAGGAAACTGAATTGGTGGCACAGCCGCACCGTGGTGCATGCGCCCCGTTGCGCGCAACCGCTCGAAGATCGAACGCCCTCACGCCGGCGAATTATAGCCTCGCTGCCCGGCCGTTGTCAAATCCCGGCTGTCGTCAACCATCCCGGCCGAGCGACCGGGGCAGGCCCGGCGGAGAGGAAGGATGCGAGGGCGGGCGGTAGCTGGCCATTCGTGAAACCGGCCGGGGCGAGCCCGGCGGAGAAGCGGCGGAGACAGGCCGGGGCAGGCCCAGCGGGGAAGAAGGCCGGTCATCCGTCCGCTTCCGGCGTCATGCGTGCTGCCGGAAGTAACACAGGTGGGCTCCGCCTTGCAGAGCGACGGTCGGATGTTAAAATCAGCGGAACCGTGAACGGCTACCAATAGCGGACGCGAGGATCGGAAAAATGAGCACGGCGGCGGAACAGATCGGGCTGGGGGCCTACCCAAGCGAGTGGCGGCATCGACACCTGCTGGGGCTCGAGGAGCTTTCGGCCGATGAAATCACGCTCATTCTCGACAAGGCCGAGGTGTTCAAGAGAGCCATACTCCAAGGGCATCGCCGCATCCCCCTGCTGAACGACATCACCTGCGTTACCCTGTTTTTCGAGAACTCCACACGTACACGCATCAGTTTCTCCCTGGCCGCTCGCCGGCTGGGCGCCGATTCGATCGACTTCTCAGCCTCGACCAGCAGCCTGTCGAAAGGCGAAACGGTGATCGACACGGCCAAGAACATCGAAGCGATGGGCACCGACGTGGTCATTGTCCGGCATCGCACGCCGGGCACCCCCCACCTGCTTGCCCAGAACCTTCGGGCCTCGGTCGTCAACGCCGGCGACGGGCCGCACGAGCATCCGACGCAAGGCCTGCTCGACATCATGACCATCCGCGAGCGTCGCGGCCACGTGGAAGGGCTTACCGTGGCACTGGTCGGCGACATCGCCCACAGCCGGACGGCCCGCTCCAATATTTGGGGGCTGAAGAAACTCGGCGCGCACGTGATTGTGTGTGGGCCGTCGACGCTGGTTTCGCCGCGATGGAAGGAGCTGGGGGTCGAGTATTCTTGGAGCCTGGACGAGATTCTTCCGCGAGTGGACGTTCTGAATCTGCTGCGAATCCAGTTTGAGCGGCAGTACGGCAGGCCGTTCCCTTCGGTTCGGGAATACGCCCACCTATACGCCATGAACGCTGAGCGGCTCGCCAAGACCAAGGACGACATTCTCATCCTGGCTCCCGGCCCGATCAATCGGGGTGTGGAACTCACCCCGGACGTCGCCGATGGCAGCCACTCGGCCATCCTCGAACAGGTGACCAACGGCGTGGCCGTACGAATGGCCGTGCTGTGGTTGCTCAGCGGAGCGGCACGGGACAAGCGATAGGCACGTTCACCGCGCGGGCCCGCAGCGGTGCGAATGGCCCCTGCGGGCTGTAACCTTCGGTACGGAGACACACAAAATCATGCCCTTACTCATTCAGAACGGCCGAGTGATCGATCCCTCCCAGAGCGTGGATCGGGTGACGTCGCTGCGCATTGTCGAGGGGCGCATCGCCGCCTACGACGCCGCGCCCCAGGACGGCGACGAGGTGCTCGATGCGACGGGCCGCATTGTTTCGCCGGGGCTTATCGACATGCACGTGCATCTGCGCGAGCCGGGCGGCGAAGAGGACGAAACCATCGCCAGCGGCACCGCCGCCGCGCTGGCCGGCGGGTTCACCAGCGTCGCGTGCGTGCCCAACACCGACCCGCCCATCGACAGCCAAGGCGCCGTCGAGTTCGTGCGCGACCGCTCCGTCCGGGCCGACAACTGCCGTGTGTACGTGCTGGCCTGCGTGAGCAAGAACCGCGAGGGCAAGGAATTGGCGGAAATCGGCCAGCTTGTCGAGGCCGGGGCGGTGGGTTTTACCGACGACGGCTCGCCAATTTCCGACCCCGAACTCATGCGACGCGCGTTCGAATACTGCCTGATGTTCGACAAGCCGGTTCTGAACCATTCAGAAATCCGCGAGTTGACCGAGCACGGCGTGATGCACGAGGGCAAGACCTCGCTCGTACTGGGGCTGACCGGAATGCCCGCCGCCGCCGAAGACGTCATGGCCAGCCGCGACATCGCCTTGGCCGAGGCCACCGGCGGCCGGTTCCACCTGATGCATGTTTCGACGGCGGGCAGTGTCGACGCGGTACGGCGGGCGAAGCGGCGTGGGGTGCGCGTGACCACCGAGGTGACCCCGCATCACTTCACCCTGACCGATGAATGTCTGCGGACGTTCGACTCGAACTTCAAGATGAACCCGCCGTTGCGCGACCGGCGCGACGTGGAAGCCTGCATCGAGGGGCTCGCCGACGGCACGATCGACTGCATCGTGACCGACCATGCCCCCCACGCCAAAGAGAAGAAGATGCAGGAACTCGACCGGGCGCCGTTCGGCGTTGTCGGCCTGGAAACGGCGCTGGGCCTGGTCGTGACACGCCTGATCGAGCCGGGCCACCTCGACTGGCCCGCAGCCATCCAAAAAATGTCAACCCATCCCGCGCGCATCCTCGGAATCGAGAAGGGAACGCTTGCAATCGGAGCCGACGCCGACGTGACGATTATCGACCCCCAGGTTCACTGGACGGTCAACCCGGCCGAGTTCCGCTCGAAGAGCACCAACACGCCGTTCGCCGGCTGGGAGCTTACCGGGCGGGCGGAGGTCGTCGTTGTCGGCGGCCGCGTGAAGTTTCGCCGAGCGTAAACGGAAAGGGGCTCATGGCCGGCTTCGTCCTCATCGATGGCTACAACCTTCTGAACGTCACGGGCATTGTGGCTCGCGGGGTGGGTCCGGGAACGCTGGAGCGGGCACGGTCGGCGCTTCTAAACTTCCTTGCGGCCTCCATGGAGCCTGAGGCGGCAGCGCGCACGACCGTCGTATTCGACGCCGCCGAACGCCTGCCGGGGCTGCCACGGGAATTGGAGCATGGAGGCCTGAAGGTTCTTTTCGCCGCCGGCTATGCCGATGCCGATACGTTGATCGAAGAGCTGATTCGCGCCCACTCGGCCCCGCGCCGCCTGACCGTGGTTTCGAGCGACCATCGCATCCAGCAAGCGGCCCGGCGACGGAAGGCCCGGGCCGTCGATAGCGACGTATGGTACGCGGAACTGTTGGCGCGCCGGCGGTCGGCACGCGACGACGCGGCCGCAACCTCGGACCGGCCGCAGGTGCCCTTGCTGAAAGAGGAGGTCGAAAGCTGGTTGCGGCAGTTCGGCGGAGAGCAGGGCGTGGCCGAGTGGGTCCAAAAGGCGATGGACGACCAAGCGCCTGCGGAAGCCGGCCACGGCACACCCCCGGAACCGCCGATCGGCGGCGCGCCCGATAAACCCTCCGGTGCGGAAGCCGACTCGCTCGCCAACCCGTTCCCGGAGGGCTACGGCGAGGACCTTCTCGACAACGGATTCTAGCCGGACTTGCCGTGGAC
>SKZG01000571.1 GCA_007127495.1 Planctomycetales bacterium | reverse complement strand
CAGGTCCCAGTCGACGTCGTCCTTGGCCGGTTCGGCGACGGGCTCGGTCCAGCCGCTGGTGCCGGTGCCCATGCCGCCCGGCTTCGCGTGCAGCGCCGTGAGCCTGCCGAGCCTTCCGGTGCGGGCCAACTCGCAAGCGAAGGCGAAGTGCGGCAGGTTGCGCCGTTGCGTGCCCGCCTGGAACACCCGCCCCGTCCGACGCATCGTCTCGACCAGCATCAGGCTCTCGGCAATGGTCTTCGTGCAGGGTTTCTCGCAGTAGACGTCCTTTCCGGCGCGCGCGGCGTAGACCGACGCGAGGCCGTGCCAGTTCGGCCCCGTGGCGATGAGCACGGCGTCGATGTCGGGGCGGGCGAGCAGGTCGCGGAAGTCGCGGTACGTGTCGCAGTCGGTATTGCCGTAATGCCGGTCCACCATGCCCTTCACCGCCGTGCGGCGCGCGGCTTTGATGTCACACACGGCCACGAACTGCACGTCGGGTTGCGGCAGGAAGCAGCCCATCATGTACTGCCCGCGGTTGCCAATGCCAATGCCCCCGACGACAATGCGTTCGCTCGGGGCCGCCGCGCCGTCCTTCCCCAGCGCAGCGCTCGCAATCACCTGCGGCGCCGCCAGCGCGGCGCCCGCTTGAAGCGCCGTCTTCAGGAATCGGCGACGATTGGGGTACACGACTCGTTCAGCCATGGTGGGTCTCCTTTGGGATAACGTCAGCCGCAACGCGCTAGCGTCCGGTTTCGGGGTGTTACGCTGTTACTGGGTTCATGCCAACCGGGGGCTAGCGCACGCCGGCTGATATGTACCGGTTCCCCCAATCAGCCGCAACGCGCTAGCGTCCGGTTTCGGGGCGTTACGTTTGGGTTTCGTTGCGTCGGGTTCAATGGTCACGCCAACCGGGGGCTAGCGCCCTGCGGCTGATATGTGCCGTTTCCCGCCCCATCAGCCGCAACGCGCTAGCGTCCGGTTTGGTTGCGTTACGCTTGGTTCCAATGTTTACTCGGGGCCCTGTCCCTCGACGACGTATTGGCCAACGGATTCCAGGTCGTCCTCGCTATTGATACATTCCCAATCGCCACCAACGGTCCATACGGGTCGATCGTGGAACACAGCCCACTGTTCGCGCAGCCCCCGCGTGCAATTGGCCTTCAGTTGATCGCGTACGGTACGGCCCGATTGTCCGGGCGCGGTCACGACGATATGTACATGATTGCTACGAGCGTTGACGGCCCACATTCGCCAGCCCCGGTGGTCGCAATGGCGTTGGCATTCCTGTTCCACGACAACCCGTTGCGAACTCGACAATAGCACCACCTCGTGTTTCAACCGATCGCGACGCCACTCGGCCAGTTGCGGTTGTGGCGGTTGGCCGCCCCGCCGACGTCGCCGCCATCCGCGAATGTCGCCCTGCAGATACGTGCCGTACACGGTCCACGTGACGAAAAACGCAATGGGTTCGTCAGCAGTCATCGCACCTCGCCGATGGTCACGCCAACCGGGGGCTAGCGCCCTGCGGCTGATATTTGCCGGTTCCCGCCATCAGCCGCAACGCGCTAGCGTCCGGTTTCGGGGCGTTACGTTTGGGTTTCGTTGCGTCGGGTTCAATGTTCATGCCAACCGGGGGCTAGCGCCCTGCGGCTGATAACTGGGTTCACGCCAACCGGGGGCTAGCGCCCTGCGGCTGATAATAACTGGTTTCGTTCGCGGTTACGTCAGAACCACTTCCAGCGTCTTGTCCGGCTGCAGGCGGAGCTTCTCCGACCACGTTATGATAACGCGCCGCCCGTCGCGACGCAACGAGGCAGGCGCTTCCTTGCCGCCCAGGCGGGCGGCTACGCGGGACACCTCCACCCCGTCCGGCAGGCTGAGCGTCAGGGCTTGCAGTCCCAGCGTCCCGTAGGCCAGGTCCAGCGAGGCGGTCATGCTTCCGTCTTCAACCCGCTGGGCGAACGTGCCCCAACCTTCCGGGCCGACGAACGGCGCCCGGAACCGCTCCGGCGTCAGGCGCGGGGCGAACTCCACCTCGCCGCGCGGCCCGTGGCACTGGAAACCGCACAACGCCTGGAATACCCCGTAACTGGCCATGGCGCGGGCGTAGTGGTCGGAACATTCGATCTCGTTGTAGGGGTTGCGGAGCGAGGCGTCGTACCGGTCGTGGATGGCGCGGCTGACGGCCAGGCCGTACTCGAGCAGGTCGGGCGCCGTGTCGGCCTCGTACACCATGTGCGCCGCCGCCTGCCACTCGAACCCCGTCATGCACTCGTTGAAGTACATGTACTGCCAATGCTTCTTCTTGGCCGGATCGACCGGCTCCTTCGGCCAGGAGCACATGATCAGCCCGGCGTCGCCCGCCTTGGCGTACCATCGGCCGCGAGGGAACTCCTCGCGAAACGGTCCCACGTCGGGCACGAAGTTGTACCGCCACAGCGCGCGCAACGCCGTGTGCTGCTTCTCGCGGTCGAACAGCCGCTCCAGGCCCACCCAGTGCGCCCACGTCTGACCGAAAATCTGGTCGATGTAACAGCCCGGGCCGATGCCGATGGCGTTGGCGTGCTCGGGGTCTTCCTTCTGGATGAAATACTCGCCGTCGAACAGGTCGAGCATGCGGGTGGCGCCGGTTTCGGCGATTTGGTCGCACTGGGCGGCGAAGGCATCGTCGCCCATTTCGCGGGCCATTGCGGCGCCGGCCCGCAACGCGGCCAGGTACAGCGAGCTGGTGAAGCTGATCTCGCCGAACCATTCGGCGTCGAGCGTGTTCGGCTGCGCGCCCTCGAGGATGCCGTCGCGGCTCGGGTCGCGGCGGATCATGAACTCGACCGACTGCTTCACCTTCGGCCACAACCGGCGCAGGAAGGCGTCGTCGGCTGACATCTGATGCTCGCGCAACACACCCAGGATGCGGCCGCACTGGCCGTCGTCAGCATGGTGCGTCCGGCCGCCCGGCCCGTACGCGCGGTGCGAAATGGCCCCGTTCGGGTGAAAGCCGATGCCGTAGTCGACCATTTCGCGGGTGCGGCGTTCGATTTCCGGAAAGAGGCGCCCCGGGGCCTGCGCGTAGTGCCACACGTGCGTGCAGGTGCCCTCGCAGCAGGCCACGCCTTCCCAGCCGTAGAACCGTCCGTCCTCGAACAGGTAGCAGGTGTTCGTGGCCAGCGTGGTCGTGTTGGCCATCGCGCGGTCCAACAGCCAATAGGGCAGCGTGGAGTCGTACCACGTTGCCACCCACCGGCGCGTCGTGCCCGCAAGCTCGTCGTAGTGCGCCGCCACGTGCTCGGCCACGGCGGCCGCGTTTGCAAAGCGCGTGGTGTACCATCGGCCCGCGGGACCGACCGGCGGCACGTCCAAGTTGGGGAAATGCCACGCGAGAAGGAACACCACGTCAGCCGATTCGCCCGGCTTCAGCTCCACCGTGCGGGCCAGCGCGCCGGCGGGCGGCTGGCCGAAGGGCCGTTCGGCCAGGTCGGCCGGCTCGTCGAACCAGGCGTCCCCCGCCGCAGCCGCGGTCGCGTGGTCAGCGCGGCCGACCAGCGCCAGGGCCACGGTGCCGAAGTCGTAGCGGGCTTCGAGTTTCCCGGCGTCGGCCTGCGGCTGCGTGTCGGTGAACACGATGTGATCGACGCCCACGTTGCCCCACGGGCCGGCCACCCGATCGACGATGCGCAACTGGGCCGTCCGGCCGTCCAGCGCGGCCACGTCGAAGAACGCCTGCTGCATCCGGTTGTTGTTGTTGCCCGACGCGCGGCTGACCACTTTGCCGTCGATGAGCAGTTCGATGCCGGTCCCTTCGTGCGATCCGCCGCCGATGAGGAAGCTGATGAACCGCCGCTCGATGGTGAACGGCCGGCTGGTGAGCGAACCGGTCGCGCCGTCCTTCGCGCCCACGCTGTCACCGGGCGCCGAGGCGTGCGAGTTCACCACCCGCTCGCCCACGCCGCCCACGTGGCCCTGGTAGCCGGGGATGTCGGCAATGCGCACCGGCCCGGTTCCGAACGCGGAGCCCTCGACGGTCCAGCCCTCGTACGTGGCCTTCTCAAAATCCTCGAAGACGACGTCGGGCCGGGGTTCGGCGGGTTGCTCATCCTGGGCAGGCGGTTCCGCGCTGCACTGGACGATGGTCGCCGCGTCGCGCCGCAGGACGGTGTTGCGGCGCTGCGCGCCACCCCCGTTGCCCGTGAAAAGGCAAATCGGGTTCGCCACCCGGCCCGCCAGCGTCGCCCGCACGGCGCGGTCCGACGTGTTCTTCACCGTGTACTGCAACACGGTGGCCGGGTACGCGGAGTTTTCGAGGTCCAGCGGGATGAACGGGCTGAACGCTTGCAGCTCGACCTTGACCGGGCAGGCCGCGTCCTTGTACGACACGTTGCCCACCGGATAGCGGCCGTCGAAGGTAATGTGGCTGAAGCCCTCGCGGTCCAGCGGGCGCCGCTGCGACTGGTCGCCCTGCTCTATGCGCAGTTCGAAGCCCTGCTCGAACCGCTGCACCTGCTCCAGGGGATTCAGGTAGGTTTCGCCGCTGTGGCCGCGCGAGAGCAGCCCCCGCCCGTGGTGCTGGTTGAAAATGTCCCACAGCCACAGCCGGCCGTCGCCGCCCAGGTACACACAGCCGGCGCCGATGCCGCCGACCGGCATGCCGATGAACCGGAGGCTGTCACCGGTGTAGGTTTGCTTCTCGCCGCGCTCGTACAGGGAGCGGACCCAGGCGGGGTCGAGCCGCTTGTCCTCTGGGATGACTTCGAGGTACTTGTTCCCGCCGGGAAACGGGCCGGCCATCACGGGCATCGCCTGCCGCGTCATGGCGGCCGCCGCGCCGGCGCCCAGCAGCTTGACGAACTCGCGCCGCGGCATGCCGCACGCGCTCCCGCCCTCGCAACAGGCCGAGTCATTATACGGCTGACTATACGATTCATTCGGACCGTTCGATTCCGACATTTTCAGCTCCGTGTTAGTTGCTAGTTGCTAGTTGCTAGTTGCTAGGGGCTGGCGGGGATTGGATGGTGGCTGGTGACCGTTCGACGTTCGACGTTCGACGTTCGACGTTCGACGTTCATCTCTGTTGCCTCAGTTCCCTCCTGTTCAAT
>SKZG01000066.1 GCA_007127495.1 Planctomycetales bacterium | reverse complement strand
TGCGCACTTCCACCAGCGCCGCCGACGCAGTTTCCGGCCTCGGGGGCGACATTGCCCGGCGGCTCAGCGACGGCGATACCCTGGTGGTGTGGATGCTGGACGCCTCGACCAGCATGCAGGCCGACCGCGCGGAGGCGGGGCAACAGATGGTCCGGGTATTCTGGGAGTTGGATGCATTGACAAGCGACCGCCCCTACCACCATCGGCATGCACTGATGTATTTCGGCCTCGGTTCACGCCAACTGGTGCCGCCCACCCGAAAATGGCGCGACGTGACTCGGGCCGTGCCGCACATTCCCAACGACCCCAGCGGCGTGGAAAACGTGTTCACGGCCCTGGAGTACGCCATTCCCGAGTATCGCAGGCGTTGGGACAAGCAGTTGTTGTTCGTCATTTGGACCGACGAGTCGGGCGACGACGTCCATAAACTGGAGGGCACGATCGCACTGTGCCGCGAGCACGGCGTTTCCGTGTTGGCGGTCGGCCCCAGTGCTGTGTTGGGCCGGCCGAAAGGGCTCCAATTCTTCCAACTCAACCAACATTGGTCGTGGTGGCTGCCGGTCGACAAAGGGCCCGACGCCGGCGTGCCGCAACTGGCGCAGTTGCCCCACTGGTTTGGCGGGCCGTTGCCCAACGTCATGCCCTCGGGCTTCGGGCCGTACAGTCTCGTGCGGCTTAGCCAGGCCACGGGCGGCAGCTTCACGATGTACGACCGCGAGCGGGAGCGCAGCCCCTTCCGAATTGAGGACCTGAAGGAATACCTTCCCGACTACCGCGACCGCGAGACGATCCGCCGTGAGATGGCCGGGCACCCGCTCCGACGGGCCGTGGTCGAGGCGGCCGAAATCACTGCCCGCGCCCCGTACCTCGATCCCCCGCAGTTCTCGTTCGACTGGCCGTTCTACCATTCGCCTATCGAGTTCCGGCAGAAGTTGTCGGCTGGCGTTCGAAGAGACTTGCACTATGTGAACAGTACAATTCCGCTCATCGACACGGCCCTGCGCCGGCTCAGCGAACCCTACCTCGACGTTGAACTGACGCGCGAGCCGTTGGCGCGGTGGCGGGCGAACTACCTGCTGACAAAGGGCCGGCTGCTGGCCATGAGTGTCCGCTCGCGCGAATACACGCACTTGGCAACGGAAATCCTGGCCGAACGCGTTATCCGTGCGAATTCCAACGAGGGCGAGTTCGCTCCCAGCGGCGTGTTGCAGATGGGCGACGCCGCGCGGGAGCAGGAACGGCAGGCCCGCGAGCTGTTGCGCCGTTGCGCCGAGGAGCATCCAGGCACGCCATGGGCGGCGCTGGCCGAGTGGGAGATGAGGTTTCCATTCGGGCTGCGTTTTGGGCAGCGATACGTTCCCAGCAGTGGCGTGGCGACGGGCGTTCCGACCGCGCCAACGCCGCCACGGCTTTAGCCTATAGGCATCCGTCATGACCGACCATTTCGATCCGTACCACAAATGGCTTGGCATTCCGCCTGCGGAGCAGCCCCCGGACTTGTACCGACTGCTGGGCGTGCCGCGGTTCGAGTCCGATCCGGACGTCATTGCCAACGCGGCCGACCAGCGGATGGCGCACCTGCGCACGTTCCAAACCGGGCACAACGCGGCGCTATCGCAGCAACTGCTCAACCAGCTTGCCGCCGCCCGGGTCGTGCTGCTGCACAAGAAGAGGCGGATAGAATACGATACACATTTACGCGAGCAACTGGCCACGCCGGCGGCCGGACCGCAAATGGACACCGTTTCCGGGCGGATGCACAAGACGCCACCCCACGGGCCTGATGCTCGCGACGTTCGGGGTAGCGCGTCACAGCACACATACTCCAAGGAACCCGGCACGAGCGAGCGCCTCAATGCCTTGTTCGAGAACCTATCGGTCGAGGAGCAGGCCGCCTTCGGGAAATTGCGACGTTCGCTGGGCAAAAAAGAAGCCCCAGCGGCCCAGCATAAAAAGCTATTTGCCACGGACTTATGGCAGCGATACCGGCACATTGCTTTCGGAGGACTCATCGCGGGCTCAATAGCGCTGACTGTGGCGTTCGTAGGCGTGCTGCTTCTGCACCGTGGCTCGAAGCGAGAAGCTGCAAAATCCGGTGCCGTGGCCCACGGAGAGACTGTGGACCTTCGAGATTTTCAGGACGATCGCGCCGTTTTGATTCTCCGCTGGCCGGAGCACGAGCGGGTGGGGGCCCGGCTCACCATCGACGGTCTCCGCGCCACACCCGCCAATTCCTCGCCGGCGCACCTCGAGTTCAAGCTGCCCCCAGGCAACCGTCGAGTATGCATTGTGCGCGACGGTTACCTGCCGTTCGAAGAAACGATGCCCGTACGGGCCGGCACCCGGATCGACCGAACGATTCTGTGGCAACCAGTTCTTGAGAGCGACGGCACGGGCTTGTGGGCCGAATATTACAACGGCCGTAGCTGCGAGGAATTGATTTTCAAGCGAATTGATCCTAACGTGCAGTTTCTCTGGGGCAGCGGCTCTCCCGACGAACGGGTGCCGCCGGATGACTTTTCCGTTCGATGGACTGGCTACCTGAAGGCGCCCTTTCCCGGACGCTACAAGCTGCGGGCGATCATTGACGATTTTATGCAGGTGTCGATTGATGGCCGTTTAGTGCTCTGGGGGCCCGACGGAACGAGTCCACATCCCGAAACCGAAGTCGAGCTGACCGGCCAGCCGCAAACGATCAAGATTGAATACTGGGAGGGCCGCTCGCTGGCCGTGGCCTGTTTGAACTGGGTTCCTCCGGGCGACTTCGTGGAGCAGGCCATTCCGCCCGAGGCATTCTTCACGGACGAGTCCGTCGCGGAGGCCACGCCGGTTTCCAAGTCGGTTCTCCGCCCGGCGCCCAGCGACGAGCCGCCCGCGCTTGTTATCGGCCAGGCCGTGGACGTGCTGCGACTGATCGACCCCGACCAACATACCATCCAAGGGCGTTGGTGGTTCGACGGCGCGTCGCTAATATGCTGCCGCGCCGCAGCCTCGCTGATCGAACTTCCCTGTCCGTTGCCCGAGGAGTACGAGGTGCGCATGACGGTGGAGCGGCTTGATGGGCGCGATGACTTAGCCTTGACAATGGCTGCTGCAGATCAGCCGTTCACGGTCGTCTTCGACGGCTATGGTCGCATGTGGAGCGGCCTTGAACTGGTCGATGGGGCGCGCTTCAATCGGAATGAAACACGCCGGGCCGGCGCGGTTTTGGACTACTACCAGCCCAGGGACATTCGATATCGGATTCAGCGATCCAAGGTTCTCGTGACGGCCGACTCGGAGACTCTGATCGACTGGCAGGCAAACTACAAGCGCTGTTCGGCCAATCGGGGTTGGATTGAGGGCTGCCGGGGCACCTTTGCCCTCGGAAGTTGGAAAAGCCGTTTTCGCATTTCGAAGCTGGAACTGGTTCCGCTCGCGGCGACGGAGCCGACCGCCGAGGTCGTTGATGAGGATCTGGATCTCCTTGCCCGCACTCTGAAAGGGCTTGCGGACTCCAAGCCGGCTACCGGGGTTCCTGCACCGGGCGCCGATCGTCCCGATCGCGCCGAGGCGACTGCGGCCACCGTGGAGCCGGCGGCGGTTCCGGATTCCGCGGTGCAGCAGCGTTTGGCCGAAGCAGTCAGGGAGGAGTTCCGCGAGGCCTACGCTCAAGACGAGCCGGTTGCCCGACTCGCCCTTGCGGCGCGGTTGATTCGGGAAGCCCGCCGGCAAGAAGAGCCGGCCGAGAAGCGGTACGTCATGCTGGCCGAGGCGTCGCGCATGGCCGCCGATGTAGGCGATGCCACCTTGGCGCTGGCGGCGGTCGACGGCATGGCGGGCCAGTTTCGCATCGACCATCTCAAATGCAAGGCCGACGTCCTTGCTCTGACGGCCCGCAGGATGCGGAACCCGGCTTACGTTCCCATGGCCGCCGTCGAGGCCCGCGATCTCGCCGCCGACATCGTTGCACCGGCAACCTACGACGCACTGTTAACCGCGTTACGCGAACTGGATCGGACCGCGTTGCGACTTCGTGGGGCGGAAGCGTCAAAGGCGGTAAAAGCCGAGATGCAGCGGGTAGTGCGGATGCGCGACCTGGCACGCTCGTGGTCGGCCGCTCGTATGCGATTGCAGGAGTTCCCAGACGATCCGAACGCTTCGCAGGACGTTGGTCTTTACCTGTGCCTGGCTCGAGCGCGCTGGGAGGAGGGCGTTGCGTATTTGGCAAAGGGCGGCGACGCGCGTCTTGCGGCATCGGCAGCCCTGTTGTTGAAGCAGCCGGATCACGACCAGGCGAAAGCCGCCTTTGGCGATGCCTGGTGGCACTGGGGCCAGTCGCAGCGCCGCGACGAGGCGGCGCGCGACCTCTATCTTGCGGCAGCCCGGTATTGGTACGCGCAGGCCCTGTCCGGCCTGGACGGTGCCACCGCTCGGCGGGCGCGGGCGCGCCTGGCCAGCGACGCACCGCTTCCAGATGCGCCGTTTCGCCTCGACTTGAACGGGCTTGCCGGCCACGCCTTTCTCGCGCCCGCGAAAGTGACTGGGCAGGTGCGTCCCGTAGGGGGCTTTGCCACGTTTCTTGGTCGCGGCCGAATCGACTACGACCGCGTGCCGGTCAGTTCTTATGTTCACGAGTTTGAGATCGTGTTTGAATACCCTTCCGGTTCCTTGGAAATGCGTTACGGTGAGCCGTATGAAGGGGCGAAGATCAGTATCTGGTGGGATCAGGAGCAGCGGAAGTTCCGTTGCCGAGCCTATCATTACCGCGGCGGAACCGTGTGGTGGAGCGGCGACAAGTACTACGAACCGCGCACGCGGCTTAAGTTCGCCGTCTACGCCAACGAAGGAAGCTATCGCCTGTTGCTGGACGGGCGATCTCAGCTCGGAACCGGCGTGCGCCCGATGGATTTGCGCTTCCGCATGTTGACCGGATCGAAGACCGTACTAAGCGTCGCCTCCAACACGTTCCGACCTTGGACTGCGGCCGATGCGGCTCTGCTGCGCACAAGCGTTCCGCCTACCCGGCTTCAATCTAACTGGAGACAAACGGCCGTGCGCCTGCACGAAGCCAACTTCGGCCTGACCGACCGGCCCGA
>SKZG01000257.1 GCA_007127495.1 Planctomycetales bacterium | reverse complement strand
GAAGCAATCGCAGCCGATGGGCCATCAGAGCGCCGGCTGCGTGTTCAAGAACCCCCGCGGCACGAGCGCGGCGGAACTGATCGAAGAGGCCGGACTGAAGGGCACTCGCATTGGCGGTGCGGTGGTCAGCGACCGGCACGCCAACTTCATCGTCGCAGAGCCCGAATGTACCGCCCACGACGTCATCCGACTGATCGACCTGATCCGAGGCCAGGTCCACGACCGGCTCGACGTGGAACTGGAGCGGGAACTCGAAATCTGGTAACCGATGAGCGCCGCCAAACGAACGAAAAAGCGCGCCGCCGGCCCGCCGGGTAGCTGGGCCGCGTGGCTCTTCGGCCGCGGCCGCCCCCTGATGGCAAGCCTGCTCGTAATCGCCGCAGGCTTCGCGGCCTGGTGGTGGGTATGGCAGCGGGTCGGGCCGCGCGTCACACGGGCTGAGCGGTATCTGGTCGGCCTTGACCGCCTCCAGACAACTCCGCAACCCGAATGGATTCACACCGATGTCCGATCCGAGGTGTACCAGTCGTTGCAGTTCGGCGGTCCGATGAACCTGCTGGATGACGAGCTGAGCCCGCGTATCGCTGAGGCGTTCGCGAGGCACCCTTGGGTAGAGCGCGTGGTGCGTGTGACAAAGCTGGCCGGCGCCGGCGTCCGGGTTGAACTGGAATACCGCCGGCCGGTGTGCGTGGTGCGAGTGGACGGTCGCCTGCTGCCGGTCGACCGGCGCGGCATTTTACTACCCGCCGAAGCCACGCCTCGCGAGAAACTGGAGCGTTATCCTCAGTTGGCCGGGGTCGACTCGCCGCCGCTGGCGGTCCCCGGCGAACCGTGGGGAACGGTGCGCGTGGCGGGCGGTGCGGCCATTGCCTACGAGCTGGTCGACGTGTGGGAGGGGTGGCACCTGGCCCGAATCGTGCCTTTTCCATTCGTTGCCCCAGACGGCCGCGAGCAGATGCAATACAGCCTTTTCAGCGAGGCCGGCACGCGGATCGTGTGGGGGCTTCCTCCGGGCGTCACAAGCCCCACAGAGCCGACGGCCCAAGAGAAGCGCGCCCGCCTCAAGGCCTACCGCGCCCGCCACGGCACCTTCGACGGCCCCGCCGGCCCGCTCGACCTCGATGTCCGCACCATGCCCGACCCCGCGCCCTGACACGCCCGCACAGCGTGATGTTCGGCGCTACAAGCTCGTGCAGCCGCCCTTCGTACTTGAAGGCGGTCTTGTAGTCGGTCGTCTCGGCATGGGACGGCTCGAGGTAAGGACACAAACCGAATTGTACCGCGTCCGGAGGCCGCTGCAAACTCCCCCGGAGGCTGGCAAGAATTAGGGCTCTTCCGCTTCCAGGTGCAGGCCTCTATCATTGAAGGGACCTGTACCTGGAAATGGAAGAGCCGGAGAAATAACCAAAGCAACAAGTGAACAAATATGTTGACCGTACTCTGGGATAATGACGGTGTGCTTGTGGACAGCGAGGGCCTGTATTTCCAGGCTTGCAGGGAAGCTCTTGGCAGCGTCGGTGTCGGCCTGACGTTGGAGCAGTTCAAGGATATCTCGCTGCGCCGCGGGGAAAGCGTCTTCCTCCTGGCTACCGAACAAGGCATTGCCGGCCATGACGTCGACGAACTCCGGAAGCGGCGGGATCAGCGGTATACGGAATTGCTGACGTTACGATGCCCCGCAATCGACGGTGCGAGAGATGTCGTACGGGCGTTGCACGGCCGAGTTCGCATGGGCGTGGTAACCAGCAGCCGGCGAGGGCATTTCAAGGCCGCCCACGCCCATAGCGGCATGGTCCCGTACATGGACTTTGTGCTGACGCGAGAGGACTACACCCGCTCCAAGCCGGATCCTGAACCCTACCGTACGGCCATGGAACGGCACGGCCTCCGGCCTGAGCATTGCATCGTGGTCGAAGATTCCGAGCGAGGATTGGCCTCGGCCACTGCGGCAGGGGTGAACTGCATCGTCGTACTCAGTGAGTGGACCCAGGGCGGCGATTTCACCACCGCCGTGGCCGTGGTGGAAAACATTTTCGGAGTGGCAGACGAAGTGTTGAGAAAAGCAGGGCGGTGTTGAAAGCTCCATGCACCACCGACTTGTGGAGGGAGTGCGTTCTTACGGCTCTTCCGTTGTGGGTTGCGAACGGCGTTTGTTTCAGGAATCGTCGTCCGCGAGCGGCCTTCGCTCTTCCTCCGACACGAAATAGCCGTGCTGCAAGAAACGCAGCGTGTATTCCTGCGTTTGGCTGTCGTCCATCATAAACGTATGCCCGACGGGCAGCACCGCGAAATCCCGCGCCCCAGGGAGCTTCGTCTCGTCCACTGTGACGACGAGGTCATCGTCACCCGTCAGCAAGGGGTTGCGGCCCTGGTTTGTGCCTTTTCCACCGGCGAGGATGCCGAATTCACATTCCGGCGTGGCAAGCTGTTTTTCCAAGTGTTCCCACTCTTTGCCCAGCTCGCAGCCCGGCGTCCCGGTGACGAGCTGAAACCATGTGTGATCTCCGAGCCGTCTGGCCAGCGCCGCGCCGTGGTTCGGCGGGGCCAGCATGACGATCCTCTTGATCCGCTGGTCCGGTTTGCGGCCGGAGGCGGGGTCCGTCTGGTCGTTGAGGTAATGCCGCAGTACGATGTTGCCCATGCTGTGGGCGACGAAGTTGATCTCCTCGACGCCCTCCAGAAAGTCGACGATGTTGGCCAAGTCCTTGGCATGCTCGGCAATGGCCGCCCGACTCGAAGGATACGAGACGTTGAACACCGTGTAACCGCCCTCTTGCTCGAGATAGGTGCAAAGCCCCTTCATCGCAGAGCGCGATCGGATTAGTCCGTGCAGCACGACCACGGCTTTCCCGTGCATCGCCGGCAGCTTGTCGCGGCGTTTGATTGCGTCGAGTTTTCGCTTACACTCTTCGTACGATCCCCAGGCGCGGCGAATGTTATGGGCGTCGAGCAGCCGGTGACGGCCGGTCATCACGTTTCGTTGGATGCGCCACTTGTGGAAGTGAAGGCAATCGGCCCAGAATTGCTTGCCGCCCAACGTGGGCATCGGCACGTTGAAGTTCCCTTCGTCGGCGTCCGGCTCGGCCGCCTCGGCTCCGGACGAATGGCGCGCGTCAGCGTCGGTGTCCATCACGTTCCCCCGCAAGTTCCAACAAAGCCCCACCAGCACAACCACGAGCGTTGAACGCATCGCGACGGGCACAAACAAGGAAGCATGGAAGATTGCTCTCATCATGGAAATCAAGGCTAGTCGCAAACAACCGGGAAGTCAACGGGGGTGCAAGCAGGCTGCGCCGTGCGAGGGCGGGCACCAGGGGAACTTGACTTCCTGCCTCTGCCCGTTTACACTCGACTCGGTGGAGGAGCGTTATTCGGGGGAATGCTTGCTCCGTCGCGAAAACTGGAACAGTCCTCCGTGAACGGTTACCAGAAGGGATGTCGATGAATGTTTCACTGCGGGTAAAGAACCGTTATGATGGTTGGAAACACGTCGCGAGCGCGTGTTTTGTCGTTGCTGCGGTGCTGGGCGCTATTCCGGAAACTGCGGTGGAAGCGGCCGAGCCCGGCCGCCCAAACATCCTGTGGCTCACCGTTGAGGACATCAGCCCGTACCTCGGCTGCTACGGCCACAAGAACGCACACACGCCCAACCTCGATCGGCTGGCGCAGGAAGGCATCCGGTACGACCAGGCGTACGCCAACGCGCCGGTTTGCGCCGTGGCCCGTTCGGCGCTGTTGACCGGCATGCATTCGCCGGCCGTCGGCGCGCACCAGATGCGGTCGCGCCCGCAATTGCCGCCGGACATTCCCGCGTACCCGAAGCTGTTTCGCGAGGCGGGCTACTACTGCACGAACAACGTGAAGACCGACTACAACTCGAGCTACGAGGGCGACCGGTCGCTGTGGCACGAGTCGAGCCGCACCGCCCATTATCGGAACCGGGAAGACGGCCGGCCGTTCTTCGCCGTGTTCAACAACACCGAGTCGCACGAGTCGCGGCTGGATCGCTTGCCACGAGACCTCGAAACACGTGTGGACCCGGCCGACGTCGAACTGCCCCCGTTCCATCCCGACCTGCCGGAAATGCGGCAGTCATGGGCCCGGCTGCACGAGCTGATTACGCGCATCGACGCATGGGCAGGACGCATGCTACAGGAGTTGGAGGACGAGGGCGAGGCGGAGAATACCATCGTCGTCTTCTACGCCGATCACGGCGGCATGCTCGCCGGCACCAAGCGGTTCCTGAACATGCCTGGCACGCACGTGCCGATGATTGTGCGGTTCCCGAAGAAGTGGCAGCACCTGGCGCCGCACCCGTTGGGCGGCGTGGAAGAGCAGGTAGTGAGCTTCGTCGACCTGCCGAAGACGATGCTGTCGCTGGCGGGCATCGAGCCGCCGCAACTCATGCAGGGGCGCATCTTCCTGGGCCCGGGCGCTGAGCCCCCGCCCGCCACAACACTGCTGTACCGCGACCGCATGGCAGAGCGGTACGATTTCAGCCGGGGCTTGGTCGACGGGCGGCACTTTTTCGTGCGCAACTTCATGCCCCACCGCCCGCCCGGACGGTGCAGCGTATACGGCTATACGGTCCAGGAGAACTGGCGGGCGTGGCGAGATCATTTCGAGGCGGGCGAGACCGACGATGTGCAATCTCGCTTCTTCCAGCCCAAGCCGGTCGTCGAACTGTACGATGTCGAGACCGATCCCTGGAACGTGAACAACCTGGCCGAAGCGCCCGAGTTCCAGGCACGGCGGCAGGAGTTCGACGACTCGCTCGACGCCTGGATGATCGAGGTCCGCGACCTCGGTCTCGTCCCCGAGCCGCTGTACTACGAACTCGTCGGACCCGGCAAAGAGCACGCTACGCTGTACGAGTACGCGCAAAGCGACGCCTACCCGGTCGAGCGCGTGCTGGCCGCCGCAAAATCGGCCAGTTTTGGCGATCCTGAAAGGAAAGCCGAGTATTGGGCCCTTCTCAGCGACGCCCACCCGGCCGTTCGCCATTGGGGCGCATACGGGTTGTTTCTAGTGCGCGACGACGAAGCGACCATCCGCGCCGCGCTCGTTAAGATGGCCAAGGACGATCCCTTCGCCGGTAACCGGATCATCG
>SKZG01000412.1 GCA_007127495.1 Planctomycetales bacterium | reverse complement strand
GGCACGTATTGGAAATGGCCCATGCTCGCGTTGTAGGTGCTAAATCCTCCGGTAGCCATGGCTCCGAACGCATGGCACAGCGAGTCGAAAAGGGAAAGGCCTTGCACGAGTAAGAGCAGTGCCAGAATGGCATTCAGTCCGGAGTAGACGAAGAAGAGCACCCAGGCGGTGTGCTGCATTCGTGCCTGTTGGCTGGATTCGTCAGGTCCGGGCATTTCGGCCCGCATCAGCGCCTTGCCGGCTGAGCCCTGCCCCAGGATGGCCACGAACAGGACGATGATGCCCAACCCGCCCAGGTAATGAGTGCTGGACCGCCAGAAGAGGATGCACCGGGGTATCAACGCTGGGTCTTCGACGTCGGTGAGCACAGTGGCCCCCGTACAACTGAAGCCCGATTGGGCCTCGAACATGGCGTCGATGGGCGACATCGGCCGCTCCGGCCCGCGCCGCGTGCCGCTGAGCAGGTACGGCAGCGCGCCGAGCAGCGTGGCCAGAACCCACGTCAGTCCGACCACGGCCATGGCTTCTTTTCGGAACAGTTGCCCTTGCGGGCCGCGTCCGGCGTAGTTGAGCAGGCCGCCCACCAGCAGGCAAATGCACGTCGAGGCCAGCAGCGCGAAGAAGCCCGCCGCCTCATGGGACCACTCACCGCCGAAGATCGGCAGTGCCCACGGCAGGCTGAATATCATGGTGCCGCCCATCAGCGCGGCCACCATCCCGAGCATCTTGCACAGCAGGCGGAAGTTCATGAATCGTAAGCTTCTATTCGGGACGGCTGAACATGCGTATGGTCTGGTCGACGGCGCCGGCCTCCAACAGGGCCACGACGGTATCGTCCGGCGCGAATCGGTAGCCGCCGCCCGGCACGACCACGTAGCTTTCCCGGATGACGGCCCCGATCAGGCACTGCGGCGGCAGGTCGAGTTCGGCCAGCGGCTGCTCGGTGGCCGGCGCCCCCTCGGCCACCTCGATTTCCAAAATATCGATCGAACTCCCCGCCGAAAGCGGCGAGCGCGAAATGATCGCACCCGTGTTGAGGAACGACACGATCTGCTTGGCGATGACGTCGCGCGGGCTGACGGTGTGGTCGATGCCCAGCTTGGCGACCACGTTGGCGTAGTCGGGCCGGTCGACGATGCACAGGATGTTCTCGGCGCCCAATTCGCGGGCTTCGACGCATGCCATGATGCTATCTTCATCGTCGCCGGTACACGCGACGAACACGTCGGCATTGCCCACCCGCTCCTCTTCCAGACTGGCGCGGCGCTTCACGTCGGCATGCACGACCGTGGCGCGTTTCAGCACGCCGGCCAGGAACTCGCACCGGTCGCGGTTGTGTTCGATGACCGTCACCTTGAAGCGGGCGGCTTCGAGGACGCCGGCAAGGTGGTATCCGATTTCGCCGCCGCCGGCGATCACAACGTTGCGTTTCGGCGGCAACTGGGGCTGAAACATTTTGCGAACGTCGTCAATTTCGTCGCGCGAGCCGATCAGGGTGATGCGGTCGCCGGCCAGGATCTGGTCGGCGGCGCCGGCGATGCGCATCCGCCCCTTGCGGTGGATGGACCCGATGCGCACTTCGGAGGGGAGCTTCATGTCTCTCAAGGCGATACCAAGCGAAGTGCTCTTCTTCGAGACGGACAACTCCTGCATTTCCAACTCGCCCTGCGCGAAGTTCTCGACGGCGATGGCGCCCGGATGCCGGATCTCACGCGCCAACTCCATCGCCGAAAGATGCTCCAGGCTGAGCAATCGGTCCAGGCCGAGGTGCCGACGGTAATCGAACGTGCTCAGATCGCGGAACACGGGGGAACGGACCCGCGCCACCGCCCGCCGGGCGCCCATGCCCTTGGCCATGGCGGCGCCGATCAGGTTCACCTCGTCCAGGCCGGTGACGGCCAGGCACAAGTCGGCCCCGATGACGTCGGCCTGAAACAGCGTGGTGGCGTGCGATGCCGAGCCGGAAATGACCTTCACGTCGAGTTCCTCGTTCGCCCGACGGGAAACGTCCGGATCGTTGTCGACCAGGGTGACACTGTGTCCGTCATCGCAAAGCCGGTTGGCAATCGAGGTGCCGACCGTTCCCGCTCCGAGTACGACAATCCTCATGGGCTTCCCTCCGTTCGGGCACTGATGGATAATTCCGGCAGGCGGCCTAAGCATCGGCAAAGAAACCCTCTCCCACCGAGGGAGAGGGGACATTGGACAGTTATTTCTTTGCCGATGCTAAAGACCCCAGGAAACGAAAAACAGCACGGCGAAGATCGCCGCCATGAACCCAATGATCCACAGGGCCAGCCGGCCCGCGTGGGCCAGGATCGGTATCATTTCCTCGTGCCGCGTTGCCGCATACACCAGGCTGACCGCAATAATAAGCGGCAGCGCGTACCACATATCGTTCGCCTGCACCATCAACGGGAAAGGAATCATGCGCGTTGCTCCCCATTCTCTTCCTGGGTATCTTCCTCGTCTTCTTCATCTTCTTTCTTGGCCGTCGTCACCGGACCGCCCCATGCGTCGTAGATCGCAAGGATATTCAGCAGCCCGGCAACGGCGGTGAACACCGTGCCCAGCTCGAAATAACGGGGAATCTCTTTGTAAAGGTCGTGGGCGGTGGGCTGGTCGCGGTTGGGGTTCTCGGGGCCGACCGGATCGGTCGGGTGCCGAGGCGGTGCCTGAAAGCCGGAAAGCCATACCCGGCGATTGTTCGCCATCCGATTCGCTTGCACCAATGCCGGCAGGGCCGCCAGCCCGGCGCCCACCTGGCAGATGTAAAACAGCCGCTTGTCGCCCGGCCTCCAGGAGAAATACACCACGCGGCCGTACCATCCCTTTTCCGGCAAACTCCCCAGCGCCAGCCCATAAACGAACAAAGACATGATACACAAGAAGTACAGCACGGCCTTGGCCATTCGGCGCTGGTACAAGTGCCCTAATCCCGGCACCAGCCAAGCGAGCACGGCGGCGACCACCGGATCGCGCAGGTCGATGGATTTGTCGGGTTGGTTTTCCTTGGCTTGATCGCTCACGCACGCATTCCCTTCACAGTGTTGGTAGGTGGGCCGGATGGGCTACCACTCGCGGCGGCGCCGGGTTCACACGTGCGCCGGCAGGGGCACAATCCATTGCTCACAAAAGGCCACGATCCGCTCAATCGGCACCCCAAGGCGCCAATCGCATTGGGCAATCAGCCCGCCACCGCCGAAGTCGAGGGCCCGGCGCATCCGGAGCACGCTCTCGCGAATCTGCTCGACATCCCCCTGCGCCAGGAGGTTCGGATCGTCCATCCCGGTCCAGAAGGTGGTTTTTCCACGGAATCGGCGAGCGACGCGGGAAAGGTCCATAGCCTCAAAGGAACAGTGAACGGCGTCGACGCCCAGTTGCACCAAGTCGCTGAGGATTTCCGTCGCACTGCCGGTTGTCCGAAAGAACACCATTTTATCATGCCGGCGGAGCGTTTTGCAATATTCGCGGTACAGGGGCCGGAACAGCTCGCGCCACAACGGCCGTTCCAGAAGCAGCCCGTCCGGCGAGCCCCAATCGTCCCCCACCACGACGCCGTCGACCTCCGAGCCGGCCCACAGTGCCACTTCCTCCCGGCAAAACGCATCGACCATGTCCAATAAGGCGAGAATCCCCTTGCCGCCGCCGGCCAAGTCGTCTTGCGCACACGCGGGGCCGCGGATCCGCCGCAGACGGTTCAAGGGACACACCTCGGTGGGAGCCAGCACAAATCGGTTCGTTCGCTCGCACAGCCGGTTGAACTTGCCCAGCCGGACGTTCTTGAGGACTTCCAACGGCGGCGTATATTGGCTGACGTGACGCAAGTCGGTAATCGGACGCTCCAGGCACTCCCGTTCCGTTCCGTCGGACGAAACGTGCCACACACAACCCCATGCGTCAGTGTAGCGGCCCCCAGGCACTCGCTTGCCCCGCGAACGTTCCCCGAGCGAATACGGCGATTCCGGCCGGATCACGTCGTTCGGAAACCGAAGTTCAATCTCGGCCACGTCGTCCGAGCACTTGGCCGCAACCGACGGATGAATCCAGATATCTCGCGGGACGCGATCAATAGGCTCGTGACTGAGCGCACGAATCACCAATTCGCGCGATGTCATGGTAATGTCGCTCCTGTACTAATGATACAACAGTTCATGAACTTCTTCACAGAGCCCTAGCCTCGTCTTCGGGCGGAAGCTCGCATTGGCCGCCGCCTCTGCCACCCTGTGGGGGTTCGTGGCGTCATCGGAACTGCAAACCGGGCAGATTAGCCCATCGGCGCGGGGGCGTCAACGGTCATCGGCCGATTTTTTCGGTTCTTCCGTTTCTACGTGCAGGCCACGCTAATGTAGTAGGCACACGCCGTGTGCCGTCCCTGAAACAAAAGCTGTCTGCACCTAGAAACGGAAGAGCCATTTTTTCTCCCGCTCGGGCTGAGTCGTTCGCAAGATATGTGAAAGCTGAAAGTCATCAACAACAACTGCCAGGAGCTGCGCGAGCTGATGGATGGCCCGCGGGCGGAAAGCCGAGTGCCCCTGGTGGGGGTGGTTCTCGTGGTTCCGATGGAGCGCGGCCAGCCGGCCATGGGCCAGGCGTTCACCGCGATAACGAAAGAGCTTTCGACCACAGGCGTCGCATTGGTCCTTTCGGAGCCCCGTTCGCTCCAGGAGGTGATTGTCGGCGTCCGGTGGGAGGGCGAGATGACCTATCTGCGGGCACAGGCGAAGCACCTCAACCCCATGGGCGGCGGCTTCTACCAGCTCGGCCTGCAAATCGAATCGGTCGTCCATCTCGGCGACTACCCTCAACTCGAGTCGGTCAATATCTGAAACGCCGAAAACATGGACCTGTTCCTAGAAACGGAAGAACCCAATATGATACGAGGCCACCGGCCGCTACCGATACTGAGTCCATGCCGCTTGACTGTATTTCTCGCGGGCAAGGTCGGCGGTGCGGGCCTGCGGCCAGTCCACCGCCGGCTCGTGGGCCGACCATGCGCGGCGCAGCAGCTCGCAAAGGGTCTTACGATCAAGTGGAAGGTTCGCGAGGAAGCGGGAGTGAGCCCGACCGGCTCGATAGTCGGGCATTCGGGGTGGCATCGGAAGGCAAT
>SKZG01000302.1 GCA_007127495.1 Planctomycetales bacterium | reverse complement strand
TCATTACGGGCGCCGATCCGGTTTTCATATTAGCGGATGCTGACGATGGACGATACTGGTCTGAGGCTACTGCCGACACCCGCTGCCTGGAAAACGAGCTAATGCATCCGTTGTGCAAAGGTTCTGTCAATATCCGCAGATATGGCGTGACCGCGTTAACCAAACACATTCTTTTCCCGTATAAACTGGTCGATGGCACCGCGCGCCTCATTTCGCCCGATGACTTTGCGACGAAGTACCCCAACGCTTGGCAGTATTTGCGTGACAACAAGAGTCGTTTGGAAGGCAGGGAAAGGGGAAAATGGAAGAACAAGCAATGGTACGCGTTTGGCCGCTCTCAGAATCTGAGCGAAATGGAACAAAAGAAGATCATGACGCCCAGTATTGCGCAATTTCCGTCGTTCACTCTGGATTCAGGGGACCATTACTATTTTGTAGGGTCCGGCGGCGGTGGCGGCGGTGGGTACGGCATAGTCCTGGCTGACGGGTGCCCGCTTGCTTATGAGTACCTCTTGGGCTTGTTGAACTCGCGGCTGCTTGGCTTTTGTCTACGCCAAGTAGCGTCAACGTTCCGAGGCGGCTATTTCGCATACAACCGTCAATACATCGAGCAGTTGCCGATACGTACCATTGACTTCTCGTCCAGCACCGACCGGATGCACCACGACCGGCTGACCGAACTGGTCGATCACATCCTCGCCCTGCACCGCCAACTCCCCAAGGCTCGCATCGGCCACGAGCAAACGGCGCTGCGGCGCCAGATCGAAAGCGCCGACGCCCAGATCGACCGCCTGGTGTACAATCTATACGGCTTAACCGAGGACGAGATCCGCATCGTCGAGGAAGGGACCGCGCGATAAAGCTACCGAGAGCCGTTGTCATCGCAGAAGAGAAGCTGACAGGGTATCTGTTGGTTTGGCGTCCTCGGAATGACACGAGGCATGAGCATGGACTTGTTTTCTGAAGTCGCCCTGACGCGCGATCTGCCCGAACAGCGACTCTGCCGCGGCGACGTCGCCACGGTCGTCGAAAAGCTTCCGGCAACGGAAGCCAGCGGCGGCGAAGAAGGGTACGTCCTGGAAGTGTTCAACGCCATCGGCGAAACGATCGCCGTGGTGACCGTTCCGGTTTCGGCCGTGCGCCCGCTGCACGCCGGCGAAGTGCTCACCGTCCGCCCGTTCGCACTGCATGGATGATCCGGACAAAGGGAATAGAAGCTTCCATAGATTGGGACGTGCAAAGAGGTCGGAAGTCGCTACCGTTACCCAGAGCTGCTTGCCGCCGTGGCAACCGAACGCTTTTGCGCACCATGCGTAGAACCACCGATGAAAGACTCCCCGATCGAAGCCACCCTCTTCGCATGCGTGGCCAACATAGAGCGAGCCGCCGAAACGGTGACGGACCATCCAGGCCCAAGGCGCGCATTCCGGGTGGCGTGCAAACCCCGCTGCGGAAAACGCCGGGGTGGATTGACGGCGGCACGGGCAAGCTGCCAAAACTGGGACGTTGAACAATCGCCGGTGTGGATTAACCGCCGCAGTCGGCACGCGGGCCGAAACCCAACGAGCCGCCCGCCGCGAACGGCGGCGCGCGGCAATGGGTTGGCGCAGGACGAGCCGCAAGGACGTTTGCAGGACCATGATTGGGCCGCAAGTCGCGGACCGTTGCCGCCCCGGCACGCACCGTCCGGCACACGTCCGGGCTCGCCGGTTCGAGAATCCCTCGGCAGAAACCGCATAACGATGAGCAAAGACTTCCGCCCCTCTACAACGTGCCGAAGCAGTAGGAAGGGAGAACGCCCTGTTGTTCTCTGACCTGACCGTGCAAATGAGGTGTACGTAAGTCATTTCTGGTAAAGGACTTGCGGTGATTCTGCAAAAGATATTGTGGTCGAACGGCCGATCTGTCATACTAGTGCAAATGGAAGCCGATGTTCGCACTCGCATAACGCAGATTCCCCATGTCCTGGAATCCACGATCTCCGCACGACTGGGCGAAGTTACTTGGACTGGTTGCGGTCCCACTTTTTGGCCGCGACCGGCCATCCCCGCACAACGAGGGGCACTGCGTGCTCCTCGACGGCACCATTTCGAGCCTGACTTTTTGCCATGCGCGAGCTGCCGAATTGCTCGCGACTCAGCAACCAGCGCAGTGGGCATGGTCCTCGAATGTTAATCATGCTGTCGTCATTAGCGACGATGCACGCAAGGCATTTTCGCTTCGATGGGATCAGCCGGGAGTAGTGCGAGAATATCCGCTCTCGGGACCCGAAACGGCGAAAGACTTGCTCGATGGTTTTGGTGAGGATCGACCGGAGTCCGCCAAGACGTCGATCAACCGCACCATCAATGTATTTCGCTCGCTTCGACTACGGCTTGCCGAATGCGGCGGTAATGACTTGGATGCCATCCGGGCCCTGAGCGTGCTTTTGCTTTGGGCTGATGAACTCCGGCTGGGCAATGCTGCCGGACGGCAGGCGAGTGTCTCGCTTGCTATCGCAGCCAGCGCATTACGAAACAGCGGACGGCTCGGCTACGATCCGTCGGATTTCTCCCGTCCCGTTCGTCCATTCCCAATTGGCAGTCTTGCCGATGAATTACTGGACGATCAAGACGGCTATCGACTCGACCCTTACCTGCTAATCAGGCATGCGAGCGGTACCCTCTTTCAGGAAGCGCACGTCGAACTGGAGACTCCGCACGCTATCCAGCGGAGGTTGTTCGTCACCCTCCACAAGAAGGCACCTGCGCCAACGGGGCGAAAGAGACGAGATACTCGATACACGCCAACCATGTTGGCGCGGTTCTTGTCGGAAGTGGCTTTTCACAGATTCAGGAGGATGAATCCGGGAGCAAACCGGGTCGACATCCTTGATCCGGCCTGTGGGTCAGGCGTCTTCCTTATCGAAGCTACCCGGACATGCGGAAAGGTTGCTTCGTTGCAACTTCGCGGAATGGACACCAGCAAGGCTTCGGTGCTCATTGCCGATTTCGCCGTTCGACAAGCTGTTCGTTCCGTTACCGCAAATCACATATCCGTCAGCGTAGATATCAACGAAGCGAACTCACTAGCGGCACACAGTTGGGGTAAACCCGACATCATCCTTATGAACCCTCCGTTCGTGTCCTGGAGAGTCAGTGACGACGCAACGAGAACAGCCATACGAGAAACGCTTGGCGACTTATACGTTGGGCAGTCAGACACGGCGATTGCATTGATTGCGCGTGCTGTCAAAGAATTAGAACCTGGAGCTGTCTTGGCCTCGGTTGTTCCCGCCTCCTTCCTCGAATCACGCGCGGCGCAACCGCTACGGTCTGCATTGGTTGCCGATCCAACAATCTCAGTCCACATAATCGGCCGTTTTCGTGGTTTTGAATTCTTCCTGGATGCAGCCGTGGAACCTGCGTTTGTGGTCATCAGCCGTGGTAACCGGCCGCGCGGACAAGTCTCAACGATCCTCGCGGAAGGCGGCTTCGAGGATCGAGCCATTCGAGCGGCGCGATCGCGTCATGGAAGACGGGATTGTATTGGTGATGGCTACGAAGTATCTAGGCGGCCCTATACGATACTTGAATCAAAGGCTTGGACTCCACGGCCGATTCGTGGAATGACCTTACTGGACCAGTGGCGTTCCTCTGGGATGCCAACCGTTACCGATGTGTTCGATGTGCGTCTCGGCATTCGGACGGGCGCTAATCGCGTCTTCTTGCTGCCTCAGAGGGAGTTGCTTGCATGTGCGGCCTCCAGGCAAGAACAGGGGTACTTCCGGCCTGTGGCAGATACGATTCGGAACGGCCGGGTTGTTGGGGGCAATGTCCTATTCTACCCTTACCGCAACGGACAGTTGATGCTCACTTCGGAAGCTGCGCTACGGCGCGCCGTTCCGTGGTTCTATTCAAACCGTTTGTTGCCGCACCGGGCAGCGTTGTCGCAGCGCAAGAGTCTGCGCGACCGTCAATGGTGGGAACTGTCCGAGCCTCGTTCTACTTGGATGGATTCCAAATCGCCTCGGCTTCTATCCCCATCATTCGGACAATCCGGATCGTTTGCCTACGACCCGGAGGCGCAATATGCCGTTGTCCAAGGAAATGCTTGGTTCCCTCGGGCGAGCAGTTGCGACCAGCAGCTCTTGTTGGCATATCTGGCGCTCCTGAACAGCTACGAATTCGAATCACTCCTGGACTTGTTGTGCCCCAGAGTGGGCGGTGGGCAGTATGAGTTGTATCAGGCGCGACTGAATGAGGTTCCAGTTCCGGACTTGTCTGAGGTTGCTGTGGAGTTGAAACGACAACTCGTAGAGGCAGGCGTTCGAATCACCCGGGGCTTGGAGTTCGATCCTCGGCGGCTTACTGAGGTCGTATCGCGCGCCTACGGTGTCACACCGGATATCTTCCGTTTGCGACTGCCGTGCGGCAGTCTTGCCGCACTCCAGAAACGATTCGACCTGTTGGCAGCTGAATGGAAGCAACAGCGAGGGCACAGCTCCAAGATTGCGACACTTGTGTCGGTTCCGGCATACCAGCAAATTATTGGTATGGGGCCTAGAGCAGTGCCGTTGATTTTACGGGAGTTACAGAATCGCCCAGACCATTGGTTCACCGCGCTCGAGCAGATTACCCGGCAGAATCCAGTCGACACGAACGACCGCGGACGGCTTTCCGCAATGACCGAGGCTTGGCTAGCGTGGGGACGAGATACCTGCAATATATAGCCCATGTCCCTTGATAGACAAGAATTCCCAAACCTGGTGGAAGGCCATTATAAGCAGACAAGCGATGCCGACCCAAGCTACAACTGCTTGGCGTGGGCTGCTGGCGTCAGCGATGAATGGTGGGACCCTGATCCTTTCGGCATATGGCCAGACGATCTTCCTCGCGATGACAGCCTGGACACGCTCGTCATGTTGTATGAAGGAAAGGGGTTCGACTTGTGCGCCGACGGAAGCCTTGAAACTGGCTACGAAAAGATCGCCATCTATGGGCGAAATGGCGCGTACGAGCATGCAGCCCTGCAGTTGCCCAACGGAAATTGGACAAGCAAGTTGGGGCTGGGAGTGGACATAGAGCACTCGCATCCCGAGTGTGTCGCTGGAGGGCTGTATGGTGCAGTGGTGCATT
>SKZG01000389.1 GCA_007127495.1 Planctomycetales bacterium | reverse complement strand
CATGCGCGCCCGCCGCGCGCACGTTGCGACGTAAGGTACTAAAACCCGCTGGGTTGCTCCGAAGGCGTTGCGGCGCGTTTTGACGGGGCAAACCCTTCGCCGATCTTCGTTGCCAAAAGGGCCGGCAGCAGCACCAAATCGCCGACCAGTGCGGCGGCAAGCAATATCGCCATGAG
Organism: Planctomycetales bacterium; assembly: GCA_007127495.1. GTDB lineage: Bacteria > Planctomycetota > Planctomycetia > Pirellulales > Thermoguttaceae > PWXP01. The sequence continues at coordinate 4,982 of SKZG01000389.1, read as the reverse complement.
CAGGCCGAACTGAGAAACCGGTTGAAAATCGCTGAGCAGGAAGACGACCAACCCCAGGCCGGCGATGACCGTCGTTTGTGTCATGGCCACGGCGCAGCGGTCGTAGGCGTTGATGATGGCCGCCTGCCGCGAGTGCCCGGCCGCGCGGCTGCGCCGGAACCACGCAAGGAAATGCAGTGTGTCGTCCACTGCGATACCGAGCGCCACGCTAGCGGTCATCATGGCGCCGACGTCGACAAGAATCCCCAACCACCCCATGGTCCCGAACGTGACGATTGCGGGAAAGGCGTTGGGAATCATCGACATCAGCCCCGCCGTCGGGCTGCGCAGCAAAAACGTCATGACGACGGCAATCAGGGCAAACGCAAGGCAGAAGCTCTTGAAAAGCCCGTCGAGCAGTTCGCGCTGGGCGACGAACACCAGCGGCACCACTCCCGTATAGACGGGCCGGACGACTTCGCGGTCAAGATCTTCTTCCGCCAGTTGGGTATCGACGCGCCGCTGGACCTCGTCAAGCAATAAATCGTAGTCCACGCCCGCTAGGCTGTAAACCCGAGCACTGATGCGCCATTGTTCCTCGCCCTCGACGCGTTTCAGATAGCTGGTCTCCTCAAAGTGCTCACGATACCGGAGTAGACGACGATTCAGAACACTCCGTTGCAGCCTTTGCGGGTCGCCCATACCCAGGATTCGTGGTATGGCCCGCGCGGCGGGGCCGAGTTCCATGCCCGGCTCGGCGGGCTCGTCGAGTGGTTGCTCTGTTGGCCCGAACGTAGCCGGCGAAAGGGTTCCGCCCACCTGGTCGACGGATCGGACGACTTCAGCGACACGTTGCACCAATTCGAGTCGTTCGAGAAACGTCAGTGGATAAGGATCGTCGGGATTCTCCGGCGAAGGAAGCCTGGGGAACTGGAGGAGAACCTCAAACGGTACGGTCGGCCCGATGTTTTCCTGAAGCCATGCGGCATTGCGCGACCAGCGTCCCTCCTCCGGGAAGAACCGCCCCGGTGCGACCGAAGTTTGCACAAAGGCGACGCCGACCGCCAAGAGCCCGAGGACGGGTAGGCCGGCTGCTAGGATGAGCAATCGGAATCGAGAGATACTGCGCGCAACCGGGCGGAGTAAGCGGCGGCGCCACCACGCGCGCGCGTGTGAGTGACGGCGGAACGGAGGCGGCCACAACTCGAGCATCGCCGGCAGCATGAGCACCAGGAATCCCAGGCTAACGAGCATGCCGACCGACGCGTAGATGCCGAACATCCGGATAGGAATGACCTGGCTCACACACAAGGAAACGAGCCCGAGCGCCGTGGTGCCCGCGGAAAGGGCACAGGGCAGCCAGCCCGCAGCCAGGCTGCGCTGGGGCGCCCCCGCGCGGCCGCCCTCGTGTACGGCATCGTAATAGTAGTTGGCCAAATGGACACAGGCGGAGAGCGCCAACACGTAAATGAGTACGGGAACCACCACCATCACAAGATTCATCGTGCCGCCCGTGAAATAGACAAGGGACGTTGCCACGGCCGAGCTATAAACGGCTACGCTGAATATCATGGCCATGAGTTTGACGCTTCGCAGGCATAGCCAGGCAGCGGCCAGGGCAACGGCCCAGGAGAGGCCGATCCATCGTCGAACGGCCCGCTCGCTTTCGAGGTCGATCGCCGCGTTGATGATCGCGTCGCCACCGAGCCGCAACTCGGCCTTGGGAATACCGAAGCGTTCGATGGCGAGCTGTTCGATTGCGTGGAGGGCCGCAGTCCGGTTGGCGTTTCCCGCCGCTGAAAGGGTGATGACCGCGCAGGTCGTCTCGCCGTCGGGACCGATCAAAGTGCCCTGGAATCGTGCGATGGCTTCTTCCACGGAAATATCGAAAGGCCCTTCGGTCAGGATGGCAATCGCCCTTGGGCCGGTGATAACTCGCGAAAACCAGCGGGTGATTTCATCCTGTTGCGGCTGCCCGCGCGGCGATACGACGGCTTGGGCGAACTCTTCCAGACGGGGGTCGTCGAGCGTACAGCCTTCCCAGCTTACCACGGCGAAGTCGTCTGACCCGAAAACGGCACGAAACCGGTTGTAGGTTTCGGTTTCCGGAAACCCCTCGGGCAACCACTGCCGCACATTGTTATTGGCCGTGCGGAACGCCTGGTGTACCCCCCACCCCACCAAGGGCAGTGAAAGTAGAACGATCAGCATGAGTGGGCGGCCGATTCTAGCGTGGAAAGACGGCGTCATGGGTCGTTCAACTCGCAATCCATCGTGCGTTCATTGAGGGCCACGTCGCTTTGGGCGGGCCGCGGGGGCCAACGCTCCGCGATGAAGCGGCAAACTCTTCAGACTACCCGGCCTGAGAAACGCCGTCAATCGCCTGGCCCGGATTCCATAACGGCTTCCATGAGAAACAGGTCATCGCGATCGGTGAGCGAAACGAGCTTCAGCCCGGCGGCGTCGAGTAGTGGGGGCCACTCGGCGGCGTCGGGCAAATGGTCGCCTGCCACGGCGCCGCCCACGCCGGTGTGGAAGGCGTTGATCGCGGCGCTGCCGCAAAGATGCATGACAAGGAGCCGCCCGCCGGGCTTCAGCGCCCGCCCAAGGTTCAACAGCGCCGCGTGCCGGTCACGGAAGTGCGGAAAGCTGTGAAAACACAGCGCCAGGTCATAGCAGCGAAGGCCCGGCGCTTCCTGGCATACGTCGGCGATGCGAAACTCAGCGGGTATGCCCTTCGCCTGTGCCTGTGCTACCATGGCCGGCGCGAAGTCGATGGCCACCACCCGGCCCGGAGCGACCTGTTCCGCCAGCCAGCCGGTCAGTTGGCCGGTTCCGCATCCCACCTCGAGGATCGTCTGACCGGGCACCAGCGACAGGAGATCGGCCAATTGCCCAACCCGCTCCACGGTTTCATCCGGCGATTGGCCATCCCGGTCCCAATGCTTGGCAAGGTTTTCAAAGAAGTCGATTCGCGGATCGCGCACGGCGTGCATTGGTTTGGGGGGGCCAGGGGTTGCGGTGTTACGTGCAATGAGACCATAATACCAAGAACCCTCCCGGAGAGCAAACGCATGAAACCAAGCGCGGCCTACATTCGTGCCCCAAGTGGCCCTGTCCCGGCGCTGCTGGGGCCTCTTGGTGTCCTCGCGATGCTGGTGGCGGCCTTCGGCCTGGGGTGCACCAGGCCGGCCGGCGGATCGGCGGGGGCCTCGGATGCCGAGGGCGAGCCCAATGTGCCCGCAGTCGCCGTGTCCAGCCCGTATCTGGCAGCCGTCGCGACCGACCTGTTGGGCGATGCGGCCCCGCTGGTTGTGCTGGCCGAGCCGGGTATGTGTCCGGGGCATTTCGACCTCCGGCCGAGCCTCGTTCGCCGGGCGATGGAGTGCCGCCTGCTGTTGCGAATGGACTTCCAGCAATCGCTCGACGCGCGCTTTCGCGGTAGTGGACGCGAGCCGCCCCCGGTGGTTGCCGTCGGCGCGGCCGGCGGACTTTGCGAACCGGCCACGTACGCAGCCGTGAGCCGGCAAGCGGCCGACGCGTTCGTGGCCGCCGGCCTCCTTGCTCACGAAAACGCCGACGCCCGGCTGGCCGGCGTGCTCGATCGTATGGACGCGCTGAGCGCGTGGGCTCGCGGCGAAATCGTCGCGGCCAACCTCGACGGCGCGCCGGTGCTGGCCAGTGGGCATCAAGCCTCGTTCTGCCGGTTGTTGGGGCTCGACGTGGTGGGTACCTTCTCAGCGGCCGACACGGCCCTGCCCAGCCAAATCAACGAGGCCGTGCAGCGGGGGCTGGAAGACGGCGTTCGACTGATCGTTGCCAATTTGCCCGAAGGCCGGCAACTGGCCGACGCCCTGGCCGACCGCCTGGGCGCCCGGGTCGTCGTATTCGGCAACTTCCCCGAAGTGGACGGCCCCGAGGCGTTCGACCGCCTGGTCCGGCGCAACGTAACGGCCCTGATTGAGGCGGCCCGGCCATGACGGCGACTTTTCCCCTCACTCAGCCGCTGCTGAACGATTCCGTCCAGGCCGCCGCCATCGACATCGACCGCCTACGCGTGGTGCGGGGACGGCGAACCCTGCTGAGCGTCGATCGGCTTGCCGTTGCGCCGGGCGAAGTGGTGACCGTGCTCGGGCCGAACGGCGCGGGAAAGAGTACGCTGCTGAAGACCCTCAACGGTTTGGTGCGTCCGACGTCGGGTTCGGTGTGCGTGCTGGGCCTGCCGGTTTCGGGCCCCGGGGCGGCCCCGCTGGCACGGCTTCGGCGCCGCGTGGCCTACTTGGCGCAACTTCTCGCGCCGGGCAGCGAAATGCCGCTGACCGTACGCGAGGTGGTGGCCACCGGTCGGACGGGCGCGGCCGGCCTGTTCCGGCCGCTCCGCCGCGACGATTGGCGCACCATCGACCACTGGATCGAACGGCTGGGGCTCGCCCCGTTTGCGCGGCAACCGTACAGCCTCCTTTCCGGAGGCGAACAGCGCAAGGCCCTCTTGGCTATGGCCATGGCCCAGCAGCCCGAGGTGCTGCTCCTCGATGAGCCGGCCGCGAACCTCGACCTGTACTGGCGCGAGCAGATCGTCGCCACGCTGGAAAGCCTCTACCGCGAGCAGCGCATGACCATCGTGCTCGTGTGCCACGAACTGGAAACGATCCCGCCAAGCTGCCATCGAATTGTGCTGCTCGACCGCGGCGCGGTGGCCGCCTGCGGAACGGCCGCCGACGTGCTGACGCCCGAACGCGTTGCGGCCATTTACGGCCGCGGGCTGCGCGCCGTTTGCATGGGCGGCCGGCAACTGCTCGTGCCCGCCGCAACGGAGGACGACTGATGGACCTGCTGTTCTGGGCGCCGGTGATGTGTGCGGGCGTGATTGCGGGCGCCTCGACGGGTATGTTGGGCGTGTACATTGTGGGCATGCGTATTCCGTTCCTGGGGATTTGCGTGGCCCACGCCGCCTTGGCCGGCGCGGTGTTCGGCGCGCTGGCCGGCCTCACGGGCGGGGCCCT
>SKZG01000031.1 GCA_007127495.1 Planctomycetales bacterium | reverse complement strand
CGTGCAGGTAGCACGCCTTGCTCGTGTTCGTGGCCAGCGCGCCCTGGATGAACCGCAGGGCATCGTCGAAGCAGTTCGCCAACTGCTCCGTGACCACGTAGTCGCGGACCGTTTCCGCCGGTCGGGTAATGCCCTCGGTCAGTTTCAGCACGTAGTCGCCCCGGTGGACGGCTTCGGGGATCTTGATCAGGTCTTTGATGAAGGTGGGCATGGTCAGTGGTCAGTGGTCAGTGGTCAGTGGTCAGTGGTCGGACGGTGGGGGCAAGGGTGGGCAAGGGAACCCGTGGTCTGGCCCCAACTGGGTGGTCCGTCTAATACTTGCTAACATCACGCATGTGACCGTAAGTGCTTATCGACAGGAGACTTGGGTTTTCTGTCTGGGAATGGTCCATGCCTTGAAGGCCGTCTTGCTAACATCTGCTAACACTACGAGTTCTCCTCGTTGGGTCGGATTTGCTCGGTCTCGGAAGTGAAGTACCGTACCTTAGGGGGGACTCCCTCGCGACGGAGAAATCCGCCAGGGGCCGACCATCGCCGCAAGTAACGCGATACTTCAACCCTTGCCGATTTCGACTCGCCCAGCCCCAACAGTTCGCGACACTCCTGGGGGGTGATGGAACCGTGGTCGGCGACGAACTCCCGCACCCACTCACGGTAGCGGATGGGGTCAACTCCCTTCAACCGGGTGTAGCCGCCCTTACCCAGCAGATCCTCGGCCACGGCCCGCGACAGATGGTAAGTGGCTGCCCGTGTCTGACCCTTGCGTTCAAGGATGCCGGTTTGGGGCTGCGACAACTGGTCGAGGATGCCGCGAGCGTCGTTCCTCGCGACCTGGAGCAGTTTCGCCCCGCTGACAACGTCGACAAAGGCGTGCTCCGTCAGGTAGCTCAAGACGAGCAGCGCATCCAGGTCGATTTCGCGCCCCTCGCCTCGCCACTTCGCTACGAGCCTGGCCATCCGTTCGTCGAAGGTTCCATCGAAGATACGGAGGATGACCCGGTCGGTCTCGCCCTGGTATTCCGGCATCCGCTTTCCGAGCGACAGGGTTGGAATGAAGATCCGCCGGCGTCCCATGCCCGCACGCTCCACGAGCCCAAGCTTCTCAAATGCCTCGGCAAGTGTTCGGTTGCGGGCAACCGGCTCGTGCCGCAAGATGTTCCGCGCGGTGATCCCGCCTAAAAACCCGCCGGGGCTGGTAATCACCAGTTCGCATGCTGTGTGGCGCAGGAGCACCTCGCCGGGATCGCTATAGTCGCGATGCGTGACCGCGTTGAGCAGCGCTTCGCGGACCACTTCGACGGAGAACGCTGGGATCCGCATCTTGAACAGACCGACACTCACTTCCCGTTCCGGGTTGGCCGGCCCGGTAAATGTCTGCTCGATCCGCTCCAGGATGTTTAGCAGCCCCTCCCGATACGAGTCATTTCGGAGTACATCTAACTCGGTGTGGAACGCGTAATGCACCTGATGTTGAGGGCATACCTCGGCCAGCAGCGTCTGGCTCCCAAACAGCAGCAAGCCGGCTCGCGTGACGCGTCCCGCCCGGACTGCTCCAATACCAACCAGCAACTCGACATCGCCGACATTCAGCAGTTCCGATTGCGGCTTGAACCGCTGCAAAATATACTCGCCGCGTGCCGTTATTGCGCTTTTGTAGGATGGACATTCCTGTCCGTCTTCGCTTTGACGGGCTAAAGCCCATCCTACGGAAAGCGCGGTTTTAGGCCGCGTCAAGTATATTCCGCGCCCGGGCGATTTCCACGCGGTCCAGATCGCCGGTCTCAACCCCCTCGGCCGGCTGGCCGCTCCAATCGACCGTCCCGGACGACAGTTGGACCCGGGCGAAAGCGTGCGGGTCCATCGGCATGCAGTTCTTTCCGACTCGCTGTTTGAACAGGCCCTGTACCGTGCCGTATGGTGGGCTTTGCCCCTTGGGCACCCGCACCACCAGCAGCCGGCCAGTTCCTTCGGGCACCGCCAGTTCGTCTACCTCCACCACCAGATTGGGGCGTGTCGCGTCGAAGATGCCCCGCCGCCAGACGTCCGGGTCGTACCCCCCCGCCCCATGGATTGCCGCCGTGCGGCCCCGGACTTTGTCGGCCACGCCAAAGACAACGACGCCCCCCTCGGCGTTCGCGAAGCACACCGCATATTCGACTGCAACACGCATATCGTCCTTCGGCCCGCTCCAGGGCTTCAGCTCCAGCCACTGCGATTCCAGCCCGTCCGCGGTCTGGCTGTCCAGCCGGTCGAGCTGCGTCAGGATTTCGGCGTTGGTGGGGATAGGCATGGGTCAGTGGTCGGTAGTCAGTGGTCGGGAAGGGAAATACTCGTCACCGGCCTGGGGCTGATAGGGCTCGCTGCGAATGCTTTCTACGCTGCGCGCCATGGCGCAGATTACGTAACCAGCCAACAGTACGGGCCACGGACCGTTGCCCAAGAGCCCGCATCGCCGGCGAATTGCCTCCCGCTCAAGGGCTTCTGCCTGATCGGGATAGGCTTGCTTCAGCTTTCCCAGCGAAACGGGTGGTAATAGCGTTTCTTCCGTTTCCACAAGGTCGATTCCGGCATCGCGGTATGCTTCCACCACGAAACCTGCACAGTTGAATCGTGGGAATGGGGTCTTCTCGTCTGGTTCGGCGACGTGTGGACGTATGACATACTGTTTTTCCGCGCGGGCCTTTTCGGCTTCGTACACATCGTTCAGCTCGTCGAGGAACACCTGGATTTGCAGCAGCTCATCGGCCGTGAGTTCTACCGTTGCGACCGCGTCGGCCGGGCGGGGCCCATCGGCATGATCTCGCGTCAATGGCGGCCCCATGTGGACCAGCCGAACTAGGGGCGAGCGCCGGGTCAGGCCGGCCTGCGGTTGTAGAGCGAGCCCCACGTGCCGCACAAACTGTTCCACGTTGTCGGAATCCTGCCCTACCACGTCGAACAACCGAAGGCGGACGGGCGTATCCTGAAGTCGTTCTGCCGGCATCGTGAAACCCCTTATGGATTACCCATGTTACCCACCGCGCTGTTCCAACAATTCCGTGAGCCCACGTGAAACGGCGGGAAACCGGTCGGCGGATACCGTCCGGCGCAGCGACGCACGCAGCCGTTCGGCCCGGCGGCACAGTAACTCGGTAAACCACTGGGCTTTGGCCTCCCGGAGCAGTTCGGAAATCCTGGCAGCATGCGGACTGCGAAGCAGCATCAACGACAAGGCAGCGTTCAATGCCGTGGCGCCATGCTTCTCCCTGGCAATCAGGCGCGGGTTCAGGTAGGTTTGTGCAATTTCCCACAGGCGATCGCCCAAGGCCGGTTCGGGATTATCCTTCACGGGAGGATCAGCCGCCAGCTTCCAGACAACCGTCTTGGCAACCTCGAGTTCCACCTCCAGCGGCACGGGGCTCCTTCGCCCCGGAACGAGCAGCTCCGCCAAGCCCCCAAAGCCCCCGCACGGCAAGTAGGCGACCAGCTTTCGTACGGCGGCCCCCACCGCCACCAGGTCCTCCGCCACGTTGCTGTCGCGATGGCGCAGGATGAAGGCCCCCAGTAGGACACATAATTCCGGCACGTCGTGCTCGGGAAAATCCAGCACTTCGGCCTCCAAGACAGCCTGCCTCTTCTCCTTCATATCCAGCCCGTCGTCGCGCAGTTGCTCGAGTACCGCATGTGTACGCTCTTCCAGCATCGCACGGGCTCGGGCCCGATGCACGGCACCGCGTGGAGCAACCGTCCACGAGGAGAAAGACAACGAGGAACATACTCGGGCTGTTACAATGGTGCTCTCGGGGAAGAGCACCATCAGTATCCGCTCCCACGCTCGACGAACCGTTGCGAATGGTCCGCTGCCCTCCGACTGCAGATCGAGGTGTGGCGGCCCGGAGATAGCTGAGTACAGCACCGCGTCTTCAATCATCTCCTCAGGCTGGTAGTCGCCCCAAGAGCCGACCGGATAATCTGCGATGCCCCGGAAGTGCCGAAATCGCTCGGGGTGCTCCAAGTCCGGCGCAGTCCAGGACCTCGTCGAGACCTTTTCCAATTCACGAAGAAAGCTCGCCCGGCCTTCCCAGCTTGACTGGCTCATACCCTTGCTCTCCTTGGTGGTCTCGCGGTTACGACGATTTCTGTCTGGGAACGACCCATTGGAGGGAACACTCCGCCATGACCTGCAACTTCTGCTGCGCCTTTCGGGCCTTGGAAATAAGCGTGTCAAGCTGTTGGGAGTCCATGGCAATCTCCACTTCCTCCGTCATGCCGTTTTGACGCTCATAGAGCAGCTTCAAGGTCGTGATGGGCAACCACCCTTCGATGCCATTGCGGTTCTGGTCGAATACGGGCCTCGCATCACAGATGAACTCGACGTTCTCGAGTGCGTTCCCCAGGACAGTACGAAGGTGCTTCGCCTTGCGCATCCGCGACAGTGCCGGGTACTCCCGCACCAACGACGGCAACCTGGCTTGGAGACGTTTGAACGCCTCCTCGGGAAATTGCTCTGCATTGGCGGCATCCGCTTCGCGCCAGGCGCCAATCATGGCAACGGCCTGGTCCACGATTTCCGGCCGAAGATTCCAGATCGCGCCCGTAGCCGCGGCGGCGCAGTCCGCATCGTGGATGTGTTCGGCCGCGATTTGATCCAGTCGCTCCTCGTCAAGGAAGCCGCTCTCGGCCCGAAGCGCTCCGGCCAGCCGCTCAATTTGTTCGGGCGCGATTTCTGCGACGCCGCGCAGATCCTGGATCATTTGCGGAGGCATCGCAGGCCCATGTGAGAGACTCTCGGGGGTGACGAAAACCACTCTTTCAGACATGCTATATTCCTTTCTTCAGGGGGTAGTGTCCCCCGAACACAACAATCCCTCATTATGGGTTGGTTACGACCAAATGGGAAGCCGCGGGCAATCGGCCCGCGCACCAACACGCCTAGCCGACTAGCCCCTCCGGCGGGCGGGCTTCTATATCCTTAATCGTCACAGGCATCTTGCTACATCGGCGGAATCGGTCGGTCGGGTATGCAAAGACACCTTCGTGGTTCATTCCACCGCCCCCAGGACCCTTTGGGCAGCAGCCTCCATGTCAGCCACGTCCTTTAGCATCGGCAAAGAAATAACTGTCCGATGCCCCCTCTCCCTCGGTGGGAGAGGGCAGGGTGAGGGGAGAGAAAATGCGTCAGTTATTTCTTT
>SKZG01000586.1 GCA_007127495.1 Planctomycetales bacterium | reverse complement strand
GCAATCGCGGCCTGCACCGGGAAACGGAAAAACTGGGACGTAAATAAGGTGGATTTACGCCACCCAAAGAAGGCATTTTGGGACGGAGGTTATCTGGATGGCTGCTCGGTTCGCTCGTATTGCCATCGCCTGTTGGCTCATTGCCGCACCGGCGTCGCTGGCGTCGGCCAACCCGTTCGCGTGGCTTTGGGGCGGCACCAAGAAGGTCGCGGCCGACATTGCCCGCGATACGAAGCTTCGCAACCGCTGGCCGGAGCCCTACGTCCATGCCGACCGTCGGGCGGCGAAAGCGGCGTTCGGCACGATGATTGAGCACGGGTGGCGCCAGCAAAACCTGATTGGCGACTACTATTTCGAAGACGATGGCACCGAACTTTCCGAGGCAGGCCGCCGGAAGGTGCGCTGGATCGTTTTCGAGGCGCCTGCTCAACATCGGGTCATCTACGTTCAAATGGCCGACGACCCGCAGGTTACGGCGGGCCGGGTCATCGAGGTCCAGGAACTGGTCGTGGAACTCGCCCCGCACGATCGACTTCCCCCCGTGCTACAAACCCACATCCGGCCGCAAGGGTGGCCGGCCGAGCGGGTCGACGTGGTCGGTCGGAAGTTTCACGAAGCGACTCCGGTCCCGATGCTGCCGGCCGCGACCAGTTCGAACGAGTTCTGACCGGCGCTCCCGCCTGCCGTTGAACTTTGCCTAACTGCTAAATTCGGCTTCAGCTATCGTGGGTTGCGGGTCGATTACTAGGGACGGTACACCGGCCGAGAGGTTTTTTCGGCTCTTCCGTTTCTAGGTGCAGGCCGCTTGACTGTAGTAGGCACACGCCGTGTGCCGTCCCTGAAATAAAGGCTGTCTGCACCTAGAAACGGAAGAGCGATTCTTTCTCGCCGCATTTGGCCATTTGTAGGACCGCCGCCAATCGGTGTGCTTGCGTTTCTGAACAACCTCGGTTATCGAACATGGAGGTTCGAAGGTGCATCGGATTTTGCCACGATGCCGGATTACCGCATCGGTCGTCGTTGGCTTGGTGCTGACGGGCGTCAGCGCGCCCGGCACGGCCGCGGCGCAAGGCACCGCCTCCAACCCGTTTGCGGTCCAGCCGGCCAAGCCATCGCTCTTCGACTCGCTCAGCTCCAGTGCAAAGCGTGGATGGGACGGGCTGACACGTGCGTTCGTATCGGAAACCCCGGTCCACACCGCGGCCGATCCAACCTCGCTGCGCAGCCGGGGCCGGCCCAGCCCGCGCCTGCACGTCGAGGTCGCCCGCCTGAACGAACACGCCGGCCGGCTCGACGAGGCTGAGCAGCATTATCAGACCGCCCTGCAATTGGATCGCGACGACCTGGGCGCCATGCTGAACTACGCGCGGTTGATGGACCGGCGGGGCAGGCAGGCCGAGGCCTTCGAGCTGTACCGCCGCGCCGTGCAGACACATCCCCGCGAAGCTTCGGTGTACAATTACCTGGGCCTGCACTACGATCGCCGGAGAATGCCCAACGAGGCGGCGGCCACGTTATCGCAGGCCGTTCAACTGAAGCCCGACGAACCCCTTTATCGCAACAATCTTGCCCATGTGCTCGTGGAGCTGGGGCAGCTCCAGGCCGCGTATGAGCAGCTTCATGCGGTGCATGGCGAGGCGGTGGCCTACTACAACCTGGGCTACTTGCTGCATCGGCGCGGTCAGCGCGAGGCGGCGGTCCAGCATCTTTCTGCCGCGCTTCGCCGGGCCCCGAACCTTGCCCCGGCGCGGCAACTCCTGGCAGAACTGCAACCGCCTTCCGTGGCCGGCCACCGGCCACCGGCCGCCGGCAACCCGGCCGCCATGGTGCCCCGGCGACCGGCCGAGGTGCCTCATCCGTCGCTCGGTCCGTCGTCGGCGGCGCGGCCTGCTGGACCGCCCCACGGATATCCGCCCACGCAGCCGCCCGCTCCGGCGGGCTCTTTCCCAGGACCGCAGCGGCGCGAAGCGTTTCCACAAGGACCGAGCCATGTCGCGCCGCCGGCGCGCAGCGACGGGGCTTGGCCCCGACAGTCGTCCACCGGCCTGCAACAACCGGACGGAATCGACCTGGACCAAGCCCGACGCAACGCGCCGCACATCCGGCTGACCGGAGCGACCTCGGCCATCACTCGGGTCCAGGCCGAGTGACGGGACTTCCGTTTCTATACTTGCCGCGTGCCGTTTTTGCGATTTCCTTAGGATGGACGTTCTTGTCCGTCTTCGCTTGGACGGGCTAAAGCCCATGCTACGGAAAGCGCAGTTTGAGGCCGCGGCGAGTACAGGCTCGGCTGCAGCTTGCGAAGCCCCCCGGCCGAGCTATTCGACTGCGCCCCACCCCCCCGTAGATGAATAATCCGGGCACGAGCACTCGTGACTAACCGCGCGGGGTTTCCTCGGCAAAATTATGGCTTCCGCTTGATTTACCCAACTTGCCCAATTATGATCAATAGAGGGGCGGTAGACTGCGCGACACGGTGTCCGGCAGTCGGGCCGGCTCCGCATGCAATTATCAACAAAACGCTCCCACCCACGGCTTGCGGGCTGTTGCGGTGGGAGCGTACCGGACGCTGACCTTCTTTTGAAACTGGAGAAATTTCGCATGTCCCCTCGAATCCTTCGTGGAATGGCTCTCGTGTTGATCGGTTTGGGCTTTGGCGCCATCGGGCTGACGCCCGGTAGGGCGCAAGAGAGTGCCGGCGTCGCCATCGACGCCGAAGGCGTGCTCCGCACTCGCATGTTTGCCGACCCCGGCAACCGCCTGCTCCGCGAACGCATCGGCGCGGCTCGGGCATCGCTCGATCACGAGCTGCTGCGCCCCTCTGCTATGCGCAAGATTTCCCTCAACCGTCTTGAAAGGGCCATTGCCGAACGCAACGGCCTGGTGACCGACGAAATGCGCTACCTGGCCGGGCTGCAAAGGGCGCAGTACGTGTTCTGCTATCCCGACTCGGGCGACATCGTGCTGGCCGGTCCGGCCGAGGGCTGGGTGACCGACGCCGCCGGGCGCGTGGTGGGCATCAACAGCGGCCGGCCCGTCGTGCATCTGGAAGACCTCGTGGTGGCGCTGCGAGCCTTTCCCCCGGGCGGAAAGAGCACCCGGCTGATCGGCTGCTCGATCGACCCGACGCCCGAGGGCCTTGCCGCGATGCAGCAATTCCTGCAACAGGTCGGGCCGCACGCAACCCCCGCTCACACGCAAGCTATTGCCGAGGGGCTGCGCACGAACCTGGGCCTGCAGCGCGTCAGCATCCAGGGAATCCATCCGAGCACCCGCTTCGCCCAGATCCTCGTGGAAGCCGACTATCGGATGAAGCTCATCGGCATTGGTTTGGAACAGCCGCCGGTGCGCTTGGTGAGCTATGTGGACCGTGCCAACCCGGCTCAGGTAAGCCGCAATGCCATGCAGCGTTGGTACTTCACCCCCGACTACGAGAGCGTGCGCGTTTGCGACGACCGGCTGGCCATGCAACTGGTCGGCGACGGTGTCAAACTGATCGGTGAAGACGAGCTGGTAACCGCCGAGGGTCAGCGCAGGGCGGCAGGACGCTCCAACCATGCCAGTCAGGCCTTCGTCGCCAGCTTCACCCAGAAATATCCGCAGTTGGCCGCGCGCTCGGCGGTGTACGCCGAACTGCGCAATTTGATCGACGTGGCCATCGTCGCGGCCTTCGTCCAGCAAGAGGACTTGTACGGCAAGGTGGATTGGTCGATGCCGCTCCTGGGCGATGAAAGCAAGTACGCCGTCGAGCGTCACGCGGCGCCGCGGCAAGTCGAAACAGCGGTGAATGCCATCTGGCGGGGCAATCGGCTGATGACGCCCGTCGGCGGCGGCGTGACCATTGAAGCTGCGCGCGCCCTACGCGAGGCCCGGCTCGACGAAAAAGGCGAGGTCGCCCGGCTCCGCCGGCAAACCGCCGTCGAGTTGCCCGAAGGCCAGTGGTGGTGGGATTAAGCCGGAGCGAGTCAATATATTTCGAGGCTCTTGACCACGCCGCCGGACGAGCAGGAGGCGTACATGCATCGAGCCGCCGCAGCGACCATGTCGGCCGGCGAAAAGTTCCTCGGCGGCAAGGAAATGGTCGCCGCGCCGACGCTCACGAGCCCCTCGGCCGCGCGGCCCATCCATTCCGATTCACTCACCCGGCATCGCAATCGGCGCGATAGTTGGTTCCCGTATTCAACGGCCTGGCTCCGTTCGCAGTCGGGCAGGATCAGGGCGAATCCGCCCGGACTATCGGGTCGGCAGATGGCACAGTGATGATCCAGCTCCCGGCAGCCGCGCTCCAGTTCGCACAACAGCAGTTCATAGCCCGCGCTGCCCACAGGGAAACGCTCATCGACCGATCCGGTCAGCCGCAGCAGCAGGAGGCTGAGCGGGCGTCGCACGTTCCGGCACACCCGGCCCGCCAAGGCCAAGTGCCGCATCAGATCGTCACGCTGGGCCTCGACGTCGCCGGCGGGAAGACCCTCCGGGCACGTGCGCGTACTACTGCCGGCCGTGGCCACGGAGGCGCTGTCGGCACAGGCGGCCGCGACGGCTCGGGCCGCAACAGGCGCCGCCTTGGCCCCCGCAACCACCGGCGCGGCGGTCCGATAGCGTGCAACCGCGTCGGCCAGGTCCTGCACTTCATTTAACAGCGACTGCTCCTCGGCCGTCGAACACGGCTCGTCCGTCCCTTCCAACAGGCTCTGCGCCAGTGACTCGGCAACGGCCGCCATCTGCCGGTGGGCGTGAACCAAGACATCGGTATAGTTCATTCCGTCGGGCAATTCCAGGGACAGCACCTCGGCCAGGTGCCGGACCTTCTCCTCCAGGGCCTCGACAAGTCGCTCGAGCTGCTCGTCGGAAAACTCTCGATAATTCCGTCCGATAATGAGTACTTCCGCCAAGGCTTCCGGCCGGCCGTCGGCCAGGAAACCGGCGAGCAGCTCGGCCAGGTGCAGGATTTTTTGCAGAGGACTGCGGCCCCTGCCGACACCGTCGGAAGGTCGCCGCCCTTCACCCCAGGGAACGGCTTCGGTGAGGGTTGCGGGCAGGTGCCATTTGGCAAGGAGGCGGGCGGTCAGTGCGGTGTGGTCGAAGCCCATGATCTCCACCTCGACGGTCGCGAGGTCAAAATGCCCCTCCTCCACCTTCCGCAACAGTCGGCAATACGGCTCGCCGATTTC
>SKZG01000453.1 GCA_007127495.1 Planctomycetales bacterium | reverse complement strand
CTGAAGGTTCTTTTCGCCGCCGGCTATGCCGATGCCGATACGTTGATCGAAGAGCTGATTCGCGCCCACTCGGCCCCGCGCCGCCTGACCGTGGTTTCGAGCGACCATCGCATCCAACAGGCGGCCCGGCGCCGGAAGGCCCGGGCGGTCGATAGCGACGTATGGTACGCCGAACTAATGGCGCGCCGGCAGTCGGCACGCGACGACGCGGCCGCAACCTCGGACCGGCCGCCGGTGCCCTTGCTGAAAGAGGAGGTGGAAAGCTGGTTGCGGCAGTTCGGCGGCGAGCAGGGCGTGGCCGAGTGGGTCCAAAAGGCGATGGACGACCAAGCGCCTGCGGAAGCCGGCCACGGCACGGCCTCGGAATCGCCGGCCGACGGCGCGCCCGATAAACCCTCCGGCGCGGAAGCCGACTCGCTCGCCAACCCGTTCCCGGAGGGCTACGGCGAGGACCTTCTCGACAACGGATTCTAGCCGGACTTGCCGTGGACGTGGCGGTTCATCCGATCGCCTTGTCGGCAATGTCTTTGCGGCACCAGGCGCCGTCCCATCGGATGCACTTGACACCCTCGTAGGCGTTGCGTTTGGCCAGCGCGATGCTCTCGCCCAGGGCGGTTACGTTCAGCACCCGCCCGCCGGCCGTCACCACGCGCCCCTGGGCGTCGAGCACGGTGCCGGCGTGGAACACTTTGACGTTGGGCAGCTTGGCGGCTTCGTCCAAGCCGCGAATCGGGTGGCCCTTGGCATAGCTGCCCGGATACCCCTCTGACGCCATGACCACGCACACGGCGGGCCGCGGGTCCCACTGCAGGGGTCCGGTTTCGGCGAGTTTGCCCGTGGCCACGGCTTCCAGCAGGTCGAGCAGGTCGGTGTTCAGCCGCATCAGCAACGGCTGGCATTCCGGATCGCCGAATCGAACGTTGTACTCGAGCACCTTCGGGCCTTGGTTGGTCATCATCAGCCCGGCGTAGAGCACGCCGCGGAACGGCCGCCGCGCGCGCTTCATCGCGTGGACGGTCGGCACGAGCACGTGCTCCTCGATCCAGGAGAGCATGGCGTCGTCAACCAACGGCGCGGGGCAGTAGGCGCCCATGCCGCCGGTGTTCGGGCCGGTGTCGCCGTCGTAGGCCGGTTTATGGTCCTGCGCCGGCTGCAATGTGACGATGGTTTGGCCGTCGGTCAGGGCCAGCACGCTGGCCTCCTGGCCGTCGAGCCGTTCCTCGATAATGATCCGGTCGCCGGCCGGGCCGAACGCTCTTTCGAGGCCGATTTTTTCGACGGCGGCGACGGCCTCGGCCCGGTTGGCGCAAACGATGACGCCTTTACCGGCGGCCAGCCCGTCGGCCTTGACGACCACGGGAACGTCTTCGCGATCGTTGAGGTAGGCGAGTGCGTCCTTGGCGTTGGTGAAGGTGCGGTAGTCGGCCGTCGGGACGTCGGCCTGGCGGAGCGTCTGCTTGCAAAAGACCTTGCTGCCCTCCAATTCGGCGGCGGCTTTCGAGGGGCCGAATCCGCGAATGCCCGCCTCCACGAACCGGTCGACAAGGCCCTCGGCAAGGGGCGCCTCCGGCCCGACCACAGCCAGCTTCACATGGTTTTGGCGTGCGAACTGGATGAGTTGGTCGGGCTCGCCGGGTCCCAGGGGCACGTTTTCCGCGTCGGTGGCCGTGCCCGCGTTGCCCGGAGCCACGAACACCCGTTCGGCCCGAGGGCTTTGGCTCAGTTTCCATGCCAGGGCGTGTTCCCGCCCCCCGTTGCCCACCACCAGAATGTTCATCCCGCAATCTCCTATACCCGAGCGAAAAACCGCAATTCTAGTAACCGCCGCGTGCAACGGGAAGGGGCTCCGCGTTCGCGCCGGTCTGTTGTGGTGCTTCGTGCGATTTCATGACGGGCCGGCCACCCGCGTGCCGTAACCTATATTTCCCTAAGAGTTCTGATTGGGACACCAGGTACGGCCTTGGGAAGCCGTTCCCTGTTTTCGCAAACACGCCCAAGCATCGAAACGATTATGTCGATCTTTCCGAAAACGCTGACGAGTTTCGGCGAAGGCTCGCCGATCCCCACATTCGTGATCGACGGGGAGCACCGCGTGGTGCAATGGAACCGGGCATTGGAGCGGCTGAGCGGCATTCCGGCGGACGAAGTGATCGGCACAACGGATCATTGGCGCGCCTTCTACGAGGAACAGCGCCCCTGCCTGGCCGACTTGCTCCTCGATGAAGCGGTCGACCAGATCCCGAATTGGTACGGAATCAACTGTCGGAAATCAGAACTGCTGGACGGAGCGTACGAGGGGACGTGCCATTTTCGCAACTTGGGCGATGCCGGCCGCTGGCTCCACTTCACCGCAGCCGCCATTCGGGGGCCGGAGGGCCGTGTTCTGGGCGCAGTCGAAACCCTCCAGGATATTACCGACCGGAAGCGGGCCGCCCAAACCGTTCGGCAAGCCCTGGCCGAGGCTGAAAGGGCGCGCCGCAACGCCATCCACATGGCGGAAACCGCCGAGGCCGCCCTCGCTCAGGTCGCGGAACAATCGGCTCGGCTCCAGGCCATGATTACCGGCATGGAGGAGGGCGTGGTCTTCGCCAATGCCGACGGGGTAGTGGTTGAGGTGAACGAGTATCTTTGTGAATTGACCGGGCAACACCGCAGCCGAATGGTTGGAAAGTCGCTTTACCGTCTTCTCCACGGCGAACTGCGAGAACGCGTCTTGCTTGCCGTCGCGGGTTTTCAAAGTGAACTCGACGCGCCGCCGGTCCATCTTCAGCGCCATCTTTTCAACGCGCACATGATGATTCGCATACAGCCCATCTACAGCGGCGACGCCTACTGCGGCGTATTGCTGAATCTGATCGACGTTTCCGAACTCGTCGCGGCGCGCCATCAAGCCGAGGCGGCACGGCAAGAGGCCCTGGCCACCAGTGAAATGCTGCTGGAGGAAAGCCGGCGGTGCAAAAAGTTGGCCGTGACGGCCGAGGCCGCCAATCGATCGAAGAGTGAGTTCCTGGCCAATATGAGCCACGAAATCCGGACACCCATGACGGCCATCCTCGGCTTTGCCGACGCGCTGCTCCACGAGGCCGACATGGACACCGCGCCGCTGGAACGACGTGAAGCCGTCGAAACCATCCGACGCAACGGAGAGCATCTGCTGGCCCTACTCAACGACATCCTGGACCTTTCGAAGATCGAGGCGGGCAAGATCGGGCTGGAGACGGCCCCTTGCTCGCCCGCCGACATTCTGGCCGAGGTCGTGGACCTCATGCGTCTTCGGGCGGAGGAGAAGCATTTGCCGCTGCACGTCGAGCCGGCCGGGCCGATTCCCGAATCGATTCACACCGACCCGCTTCGCCTCCGCCAGATCCTGATCAACTTGGTCGGCAATGCGGTCAAGTTCACCCAGAAGGGCGAGGTACGCATCGCGGCCCGGCTCGTGGACGAATCCGGCGCGCCGCCACGCTTGCGCTTTGACGTGATCGATACCGGCATCGGCCTTAATCGGGAGCAAATTTCCCGCCTGTTCCAGCCGTTCACCCAGGCCGATTCGTCCACCACGCGCAAGTTTGGCGGCACGGGGTTGGGGCTGACGATCAGCAGGCGTTTTGCTGAAATGCTTGGCGGCGATATCTGCGTGGAAAGCGCGCCCGGCAAGGGTAGCACGTTCACCGTAACGATTGAAGTAGGGCCCATGGACAACGTACGGATGATCGACATCGCGGACCGTGTCGCCCCGCTAAACGCCCGCGCGACAAGCCCGCCGGCCGCTGCCACGGCTGCCGCCGAGAGGCTGCTCGGCCGTCGGATTTTGATAGCCGAGGATGGTCCGGACAATCAGCGCATCATCGCCCTGATTTTGAAGAATGCCGGCGCGGGCGTGACGGTTATGGAGAACGGCCGAATGGCCGTGGACGAGGCCTTGTCTGCCCGTGAACGGGGAGAACCCTACGATCTGATCTTCATGGACATGCAAATGCCCGTGATGGACGGCTACTTGGCCACGCGCGAGCTGCGTTCGCGGGGCTATACGGGGCCGATTATTGCCTTGACCGCGCATGCCATGTCGGACGACCGGGCAAAATGCCTCGATGCCGGCTGCGACGACTACGCATCGAAGCCCATCGACCGCGCCGGTCTCATACAAATCGCCGCCCTCCATACGGCCAGCGCGTGCTCAGCTTGCCCAACCTGAAGCGCACCTGTTCATCGGCCGGCCGGGGGCTGGCCCATTTTTCGCCCGAAGGGCGCCATTTTTTCCGGAATACCCGCACAAATTGAACCCCCGAGACCTGTCCGCTTAGGGCCTGTCCGCTTAGGGCCCCTCGCAGAACTCGCCCCTTGGCGGTAGAATGCGCTCGCCGTGGCCTATGTACTGCGCTTTCCGTAGGATGGGCTTTAGCCCGTCAAAGCGCAGACGGACAAGAATGTCCATCCTACAAAAGCGCAATAATGGCACGCGGCGAGTATAACAGGGGATTGTGTTTTTCCGGTACGTACTGGTGCGTAACCGTTCAGCGGAGCACGCCGCGGAGTGTTCCCTCCACTACACGGGGGCCCCAACGGTCGAGGACAGGGGGCTGCGTCATGCAGTATTTGCAAATAGCGAGTCTTGGATTACTGGGCCTGGCCGCCTCGGTGGCCGTTTGGGCCTTGGTTCGGCTGATGCTCAAGCGCCGAGACCAATTGATCGAACAGGTGCGCGCCGAAGTCAAACGGGAAAAGGCAAGCAAGGCTGCGGAACGAAAGCAGGCCGGCCGGGGACTGCGTGGTTTATGACCGCTTCTGTGTATATCGAAACGCTTGGCTGCCAAATGAACGTGCTCGATAGCGAGTTATTGGCCGCCACACTCAAGGAAGCCGGGTTCGAACTGGTCGACACGGGGCGCATGGCCGACGTCGTGCTCTTCAACACGTGCAGTGTACGGCAACACGCTGAGGACAAGGTGTACAGCGCGCTGGGCCGTCTGAAGCACCGCAAGGAAACGCGACCCGGTACCGTCATCGGCGTGGTCGGATGCATGGCCCAGAAGGACCGGGACCAAATCTTTCGCCGGGTCCCGCACGTCGATCTGGTCGTCGGTCCGGGGCAGCTCGGCCGGGTTCCCGATCTGATCGAGCGGGTGGCCGCCGGCGACGGACCGCAGATGGCGGTGAGCGAAGACCGCCGTTCGGGCAGCCG
>SKZG01000308.1 GCA_007127495.1 Planctomycetales bacterium | reverse complement strand
TCGGTTACCAGCAGGTCGATCTTCTGCTCGCCCAACCGGTCGTAAAGGTCGAGCTTGACGTCTATGAGTTGTTCTCGAGTGATGCGTCGGGAAATGACCAGCAGGTCGATGTCGCCCCCCCGCGCGCTGTCATCGAGGCGGGAGCCGAAAAGGTATATGGCCGATTCCGGATCATAGGACCGTATCGTTCTCACAATCGCTTCGCGCTGCTCGGGTTCCAGCCGCATGATCCATTTCTCCTGCCCGCGGGAATCGGGACCTTCACCCGGACAGGGCGGAGAGGAACAACCACGACGCTTGCGAATCAACTCCCATCGAGCGACCCCCTCGTCCGAGGTGGAAGACCAGGATATTTCCTTCCCATGGAACTTGAGGGTACTCAGGAGACATTGGCGGGTCAAGTAGCCTGCCCTGAACGGAGTCGAGAACCGTGTCTCGCAACCTGCTGCGCGATCGAAGCCCCGCAGTTCGAGGCGATGACGCATGTAGTCGGTCCAAATGATCGAGGGTTCATCCATTAGCTATCTGTTACAACCGCCCAAAGCGACGGCCACGCCAGGATTGCGTACATCACCAACACGCACGCCACACACAGCCCCAAAAACACCAGGAAGCCCACCCAGCTTTCGCGCGACGGCTTCACAATGAACAGACCGCCGGCGGTCATGAACTGTTCGCTGGGCGGGACGGCTTCATCGAGGCGCTGCGACAACCTGTCTTCCTGCCCGATCGGCGTATAGATTTTCGTGAAAAACCGTTCGACCGCCTTCGGGTCGGGCGGACGGGTGGCCAACGAAAACACCACGCCGCCGAATACGCCACCCACCAACGGAGCCCCGATGGCCACGGCCGGAGGGCAGCCCTCGATCAGGTATCGTGTAGCATAAAACACGGCTACGGCCGAAAGGGTTGCCCCGTACATGCCCGCTTGGTTCATCCTCCGCCACAGCAGCCCCATAGCCGTCGAAATGCCGACCAGGGCAAGGATCGTGAAATATACCATGATGGCGTCCACCACGCTCCGCATGGAGATAGCCACAACCACCGCAGCCAAGACGTACACCACGCCTGCGAGCTTTGTGACCATCAGCGCACTGTGGTCCGAAGCGTCGGGCCGGATATACCGCCGGTAAAGGTTCTCGCTGAACAATCCGGCGACGGTCACCTGGAAGGCGTTGCCCGACGACATGGCCGCCGCCATGATGGAAGCCAGCATGAGGCCCTGGAAGAAGGGCGGAAGCAGGCGGCGAATGGAATCGCCGAACGCGGCGTCGACGGCGCCCGCGTCGATTTCCACTCCCTCGCGGATCAGATGGGCAAGCCAACACAGCCCCAGCACGGCCCAGCCGATCGTGCAGATTCGCTTGAGCATATTCCCGCCGGCAAAGCCCATCCGCCCTTCCCACTCGCTCTTGCCTGCACCACACACGGTAATCAGGTGGGGCAGTGCCAAGGCGCTCAGCGGAGCCTGAACGCATAAGACGAGTACCACCCACAAGTCGAAGCGGGCGGGATCGAACATCGAGAGCAGGTCGTTCCCCCGCTCCGGCGAGGCCGCGGCCAGGGTCTCGCGCATACCACTCAGCCCGCCCACGCTCGGCAGGTAGATCGCTGCCGGGACGGCCATGAACGACAGGAGGATAATCATCAACCCCTGTACGAAATCAGTTCGGATGGCCGCGACGATGCCGCCCCAATAACTGTAGATCATGAACGTCAGGGTCGAGACGAAGAGGATACCGTAGAACCATGCCTCGGCATCGTCGCTGGTGGCCTTGCCCATCATGCCTTGGACCGTGCTTGTGGTGGCCAACATCACGCTGGTCAGACACACGACCATGCCCACCGCGGCGACAACGACGTACAGCGCGGCGGCGCCGCGGCCGAAGCGTTCCTCGAAGAAGTCAGCCAGGGTGAGGCAGCGCATGCGGCGCACCAGCGGGGCGATAAGCCAATAGAACGGCGTTCCGAACATCCACAGCCACGACACCCACACCCCCGACGCCCCGGCGGCGACACTCCCGCTGACCACCCCGGCGGCGTCGCCCGGGTTGGTGCCCGCGCCGAAGGCGTGCATGACCATCATGGGGGTTCCGAAGCGCCGGTCGCCAATCAAGTAGCCGCTTTGCCGGCTCGCCCGGCGCCGGCTCCACCATCCCAGCGCCAACATGCCGGCAAAGTAAAACGCCAGGACGCCCCAAATCACATACTCAAGGCCAAGCAACATAATTCCTCCATGGTTGGGGGCTCACCTTCATTGACCCTCCCGCTAGAGACCAACAAATCGTCTACGGGTCATTGGTCGTAGCAACGTGCATGTGAACGGCGCTCGCCGGGAAAAACCCCGCCCGATCACTCTGACCGTTCCACAATCTCCCTCCATGCCTTCATGGAACCGGGCAGGTGTTCTTGCGGCTCCCGAGGTATGCCATAGCACTGCAGTCCGATAGGCCCGCGGTAGCCCAGCGAGCGGAGTGTGGCGACAAGCTCCCCGTTATCGAAGTCGCCTTGGTCGAGCGGCTGGATAAGCCGGTTCCAACCCATCTGTCGGGCATCGCCGCGGTCGGCCCCGTTGATGCTCACCAGCAGCAGCCGTGGCATGGCCCTTTCGAGCGTTGCCTTGATATTGTGCTCGGCATCGAGCTTCAGAAAATGGCACAGATTGAAGCTGACCCCGACGTTCGGCCGCGCGGCCTTCTCGGCCAGCCGCAGGGCATCGTCCACGGTCGCTACGTAGAACCCGACATGCGGATACAACGCGACTCGCAAGCCGGACTCCGCCGCCATGTCGCTCAATTCGCGGAGGATTTCCACCGCGCGTTCGTCATGCTCAACGCCCGACGGCCGGCCGCCCAGCATATAGAGCCACAGGACCGTTTCACGGCCTTTTAGCTGCTTGATTGCCTCGGGCAGCCCTGGGTCGTAGGCCGGCTTGCCGGGGTCGACATGGGCCTGAACATAGGTGCTGAATACGGTCAGCCCATGAGCGTCGAATGCCGTAAGCAGTTCCGGAATTCGTGCGGTGCCCGTGTAGCCAACGCCGTCGAAGCCCAGTTCCTTGAGCATCTGAGCCTGCTGCTCCAAGGAAACCCTGCCGCGGCCTGTTCCATTGTCAAATGCGAAGAAGGGGTTCATGGACTTCGGTTCCTCGGCGTCAATGCCCGCTTGCGCCAGGCATAGAATGCCAACGGCCACGAGGCTGGTGACGACGTCAATGGGGTTGCAACACATGTTAACCGGCAATGGGTTCGTGGATGGGTTGGTCTACCAGCGCGTTCGCGGCGTCATTGTCGGGGAAGCGCTCCTTCTCAGGATCCCAACGCAACACGCCGCCCACCTGCACGGCGATATGCCCCAGGTGGCACACCGACGTGACCCGGTGCCCCACCTCGGCCGGCTCCAGGGTTTCCTCACGGCTCTTCACGCAGTCGATGAAGTCTCGCTTGTCGCCTTTCGCGGCGTTGGGGAAATGCAGCTCGTCGGGGCCGAACTGTTCCTGGAGCAGCGCGGCGGGCTCGGCCTTGACGGTGCGGAAGTCGGCCTCGACCCAGCCGTCGGTCCCCTCGATGCGGAAGTGCGGCCGGCCGGTGTGGTAACGGCACTCGATGCCATTGGCGAACCGGTAGCGGATGTCGAACTTCAGCATGACGTTCCAGAAGCTGGTGGGCGCAGGGTACGCGCCGCGCCCCTCGATTTCGACCGGCCCGGTGCGGTCCAGGTCGACCGCCCACAGCGCGCCGTTGAGCGTGTGCGTGCCCCAGTTGGTAATCATGCCGTCGCAGTAGTACAGGTGGCGCATCCACCCCGGCCGCTCGTAGGCCTTCGGTTGATGCACGCGCCGTTCGGTATAGAAGGCTCGCGGGGCGGGCCCCTGCCAGCGCTCGTAATCGAGTTCGGCGGGAATCGGCATTTCCGGCTGCGGCGGACAGCCGACGTCGCTCTGCGGAACCCCTACCTCAACCCGCAGTATCTTTCCGATCCGCCCGTTGCGTACCAGCATGGCCGCCTGGCGGACGCCCGGCTTCGTGCGGAACTCGCTATCGACGCGGAAGACGCGATCGAGCCGGCCGGCCGCGTCGCTAATGCGCCGGCCCTCGGCAATCGTGCGCGTGATGGGCTTCTCCAGCGATACGTCCTTGCCCGCCTCGAACGCCGCCAGCGTCATCGGCTCGTGCCAATGGTCGGGCGTGGCGATCATCACGGCGTCGACGTCGTCGCGGGCGAGCAGCTCGTGGAAGTCGGCGTAGGCGGCGCAGCCACGATACGTGCCCGACGCGGTGTCCTTCCCGTAGTGCTCATCGACCGACTTTCTCGCATTTTCCAGTCGCCACGCATCGACGTCGCAGACGGCCAGCACCTGGACGTCGGGCAGGGCGAGAAGCTGCCGCCGATTGTAGGCGCGATCCTGGCGGCCGACGCCAACGATCCCCACGCCCACCCGATTGCTCGGCGCGACGTTGCCGTCGTTCCCCAGGGCCGAGGTCGGAATGATGGCTGGAGCCAGAGCGGCCGCACCGGTGGTGGCCAGGGTCTTTCTGATGAATTTCCGCCGCGTGATCGTTTGTTGAGTTGCCATCGCTCGATTGCTCCCTTCTGCGTTTGTAGCCGTTCACGGGCCTGAGGCACGCCAAGTACCCCAGAAGAACAGCAAGCGAATGTATTGTAACACGCGGGAATCGTACTGGTCAAGCCTCCGGCATGGCCCGATTCCCGGAATCCAAGCTGAGTTTCCTTACCCACTGTACCCTCCCGCGTCGCGCAGCGCCTCGCACATGGCCACCACATTCTCGGGCGGAACTTCGGCTTGGATGTTATGGACCGTGGTGAACACAAACCCGCCGCCAGGCATCAGTGCCTCGACGTTGCGCCGCACGTCGTCGCGCACCTGTTGGGGCGTTCCACTTGGCAGCACGTGCTGCGTATCGACGCCGCCGCCCCAGAAGGTGATGTCGCGTCCGAAGTCGTTCTTCAGCGCCGCCGGCTCCATGCCCTTGGCCGTCGTATGCACCGGGTTGAGGATGTCGATTCCCATGTCGATGAAGTTGGGCAGGTAGGGGCGCACGTTGCCGCAACTATGGAAGAACACATAGCCGGGCTCGCCGGGCGCTCGCTTCGCCGCGTGTTTTCGCTTAATGAATCCGATGAGTTCTCGCAACCTTGGCGCGATAAGCCGCCGATAGGTCTCGTAGG
>SKZG01000554.1 GCA_007127495.1 Planctomycetales bacterium | reverse complement strand
TAGCGGCGCTGCGTTTCCTCGTCGGGTGTTTCGATGCCCACGGTGATGCTGCTCAGCCCCACCTGCTTCAGCGCGCGGAGCGTTTCGGGTCGCATGACGTCGATGCGCGTCTCGATGGAAAATTGGATCCGGCGCGGCAGGCGTCCTATCAACTCGGCCAGCCGATACAGCCGCGACCGGCTGGCGCCGAACAGCGGATCCCGAAACTTGAACGACCGAAACCCCCATCGCGCAATGCTGTAGCGCATCTCCTCGGCCACCGCCTCGGGACTACGGAACCGGACAATGTTCTTCGGCACGATGTAGGGGCAATAATTGCAGCGCAACACGCAGCCGCGGCTCGCCTGAATCAAGGCCGTGGGAAACCGGCAAAAATCGTAGCCGATCCGGAACCGGTGCGGCTGGAAGGGCGACCAGTCGGGCATCGGCAAGCGGTCGAGGTCGTCGATCATCCCGAGTTGGACGGTATCGGCAGGGCGCGCCAGCACCTCGTCGAGCCGCCAGAGAAGCTGCTCCGCCTCGCCCTGGACCAGCGTCACGCCCAGCCCGGCGAACGCTTCGGGCATAACCGAAGCGACCGGGCCTACCACCACGACGCGCGCCGTGGGATGCCGCTCCAGCAGGCGCGCGACGGCCTGACGTTCGAGGTGCAACGTGATGAGCGACGGGCAGAAAAGGTACAGGTCGGCCTGGCTGCGGGGGAGCCGGTCCTCGCAATACTCGACACGGTGCCCAAGGCTTTGCAGGGCCGCGGCCAAATGCGCGAACAGCAAGGCAACCGGCCGCCGGTCGCGGGTATAGAAGCGGCGGATGACCGCACCGCGGAAGCCGCCGCCGGGAGGATAGCGCCCGACGCCGAACCCTGCGGCAAAGTCTTTGGAAACGCCAAGTTTTCGAGTATCCCAAAAGATGACGTGCACGAGGCCCTCGTATTCTGTTTCGGTGCCAATCGGTCAGCCGGCCTGTTTCAAATCGGACGGCGGCGGTTGGGGCCGTGCCGACGTGGCCGGTGCGGGCTTCCCAGGCGGAAACGCAATGGCGACGATCTCCGGCTCCAAGCGGCGCACCGCGCGAACCTTTCCGCCCGCCAGCACCCGATACGAAATGCCCCGCCAGGTGATGTGGCGCCCGAATACCGAGGCGGCCACTGCCAGCCAGTTCACCAGCCCGCCAAGAGGGTTGAGCCAGATATCGAACAGCCGGGCAAGGCGAAGCTGCTCGCTGCGTTCCGGAAAGTACGTGGCGATGAGGTCTTGGCGGAGGTAGCCGCGGTAAGCGTACATGGCATACAGCACAGCCAGCACCGTGGTGGCAATGTAGGGCGCGATGGGGCCGCCTTTAAGCCCCCAGACCGCAACGGCCACGTGAACCAGCCAAAGCAGGTTGGTCAGCGTGGCTCCGAACAGGGCAAAGGTCCACCAATGTGGAACGTAGTAGCGCCCGACCAGGTATTGGCGGCGAACAAACGAAATCATGCTCAGCCACCGATGATTCGTGGGCGACGCCACCACGCCCGCCGGCTCGAACCGGACCGGCATTCCGGCGTTTCGCAGAAGGCGGCTGGCGACCAGATCGTCGCTAAGGGTACCCTTCCAGGCGGCACGGAACCCGAGGCGGTCAAATAGTTCGCGCCGTATCGCCCATGAGCCGCCCCAGACCAGGTAGTGGCTGCTGTGTCCGAGAAGGGTCATGATGTCGCAGTTGAGGCTGTACAGGGCATGGTTGGCCAGGGTCGGAGCCATGGGCACAAACCACCGGTAACCGGTTACGGCCCCAAGGCCCTGCCTCGATGCGCCGGCCACAAGCATGCGAAGCCACTCGGCGCGCGGTCGCGCGTCGGAGTCGAGGAAGGCCAGGTACTCCAGATCGGGCGAAAGCTGCGCCGTGGCCATACGCAAATTGTGAACCTTCTGGCCGCTCTCCACGGCATGGCCGGCCACCACCAGGCGGGCGGCCACATGCTCGAAATCGCCCATTACCCGGCGAATGATCGCGCATGCCGGGTCGTCAGCGCTTTCGATGATGAAGGTCACTTCAAACTCGGGGTAGTCCTGCGCCATCAGCGCGCGCAAGTTCCCCTCCAGGTCCACGTCGAGCCCCTTGCAGGGCGCAAATACGGCAACCCGACCCGTTGGGCGCCGCGATTGCAGTGCGCGCATGCAACTGCGAGCGTAGCGACGGTGTTCCCACGTCTGAAGCCCCAGCAGAAATGCTTGCACAATTGCGGCTACCACCAATGCGCCGTAGCCGACCCACCAGATGTATTCCATGCGGGCGCGCCGTGATCAACCAGCCTGAACGTGCCAAATTGCTATACTCGCCGCGGCCTAAAACTGCGCTTTCCGTAGGATGGGCTTTAGCCCGTCCAAGCGAAGACGGACAAGAATGTCCATCCTACAAAAGCGCAAAAACGGCACGCGGCAAGTATATACCAACCCTTCAGTCCATCTAACTCAATGGACAGTCGGGCCAGAATATCGATGCGTCCGGCACGGGTCAAGCTCAATCGGCAACGGCGTGAAAAGTTGGGGGCATACGGCCTTTCTCACATCATGCCATCCTAGCCCCGATTCCGGTTTGCTCAGCACATTCGCCGAGAATGGCCCGGCCCGACGCCAGCCCGACCCCGAACCGCGTCACCCCCAGGCCGATCATCGCTTGGACCGTCCGGAAGTCGCGGACCCCGCCGGCGGCCTTCACCTGCGCGGCGTCGCCAATGGCCGACTTGATCAGCCGCACGTTTTCCAGCGTGGCGCCCGTCTCGGCCCAGCCGGTGCCCGTCTTCACAAAGGCCGCGCCGGCGCGGACCGCCAGCCGGCTGGCCCGCACAATCTGTTCGTCCGTCAGGTAATGGGCTTCGAGGATCACCTTGACCGGCGCCGGGCGGGCAGCTTCCACCACCGCGCGAATATCGTCCTCCACCCGCTCGTCGCAGCCCGAAAGCAACCAACCCACGTTCACTACCATGTCGAGTTCGACCACCCCCTGATCGAGCTGCTGGCGGGCTTCGGCCACCTTGATGGCGGTACTTTGAGCCCCCGAAGGGAAGCCCACCACCCCACCCACGCCCACCGCCGGCGCGTCGGCCAGCAAGCGCACCAGTTCCGGAACGTAGCACGGCATCGCAAAGGCGCAAATGCAGCCGTACTCCTTGCACGTCTCGGCCAGGACGCGAATCTCATCGAGGTCGACGTCCGTGCGCACCGCGCTGAGGTCCATCATGCGGGCGAGTTTTTCGGGAGTCAGGTCCATCATGGTTCCTCTTTTCTAGTGCCGGGTACACTCTTCGGTAGGATGGACATTCCTGTCCGTCTTGGGGCGTAGGATGGACATTCCTGTCCGTCGGGTGAAAGACGGACAGGAATGTCCATCCTACGTGTCGCACGTTCCTTGTCGTGGCTTGCCGGCCGGCTATTCGGTGCCGAATGCTCCTTTGAAGGCATCGGCGATTTCCGGGTGGACGTCGGGGTTGATGCCGTCCTGGTCGTAGGGCAGCCCCATCGCGTCGAGGTCGTGCTTCAGTTGCACGATTTCTTCCTCCGGGTTCACCCGCGGCGGCACGCAGCGCCCCAGCGGGGTGAGCCAGGCGTTGAGCGTGTGGCCGCCGTCGACCACCAGGTCGTGCCCGGTCACGTAGTTCGATGCGGCCGACGCCAGGAAGATGACCGCGCCGTGCAGGTCGTCCGGCCGCTGGACGTGCCCCAGCGGCGTCAGCTCGCGAATTCGCTTCCGCACCACCACCGGGGTGGAGGCGTGCATGGGCGAGAGGACGTAGCTGGGGCTGATGCAGTTGACGTTGATGTTGTACTGCCCCCACTCGGCGGCCAGCATGCGGGTCATCTGCACCACGCCGGCCTTCGAGCCGTTGTATGCCGCATTGCAGTTGCATATATTGGCTGACATCGACGCGATGTTGATGATCTTCCCTTCGATGGGGCCCTGGCGGAGCATCTGCTGCGCTTCGGCCTGGGCGCACAGGAACGCGCCGGTCAGGTTCACGGCGATGACCTTGTCCCAGTCGGCCTGCGGGAAGGTCTCGTCGGCCCCGAGGATGCCGATGCCGGCGTTGTTCACCGCGATGTCGAGCCGGCCGAACCGCTCCGCCACCTGGCGCACCGCGTCTTGTACCTGCTCGCGCTGGGTGACGTCGCAGGGGACGAAGAGCGAATCGCGTTCGGCGGCGCGAATCTCCTCGGCCGTTTTGGGGCCGACGTTCGTGTCGAGGTCGAGGATGGCCACGTCAGCACCGGCCTGGGCCAGCGCCACCGCGCATCCGCGCCCAATGCCCACCGCGCCCCCGGTGACCAGGGCCTTCTTGCCCGAAAGATCAAAAAGTGAGAGGTCGGACACGTCAACATTCCTTTCGCGTTTGGTGATGGTTGTTCGCCGCTTGTTGCAGGCTATCCGAAACCCCCCTCTCCCTCTGGGAGAGGGGCCGGGGGTGAGGGTTTGTCGAATTCGGCATGATCACACCCCCTCACCCTAACCCTCTCCCAAAGGGAGAGGGGACGTGGATCCGAGCTTCTTACAGGGTTGCCTTCGGGTTCGAAAACCGCAGGCCGTCCATATCGTGGAAGGTGCCGTACTCGGTCACCAGCGCGCCTTCCGGCCCGCCCACCATGAAGTGCCAGGCCTCGAGCCGGTTCAGGTGCCCGATCTCGTCGATGCCCAGCGGGGTGCAGCGGCGGGAACGGACCAGCTCGCGCTGGCTGGGCGGAATCTTCTCGATCAGCTCGGGCGTGGGCTCGCCTTCGCCGAACGTGTAGATCATCCCCTTCCGCGGCTGCCACGATTCCATCTTCGCCGCGCCCTTGTCGGTGGGCACGTGGCAATGCTCCGGGATCATCTGGCCCGGCAGCAGGTAGATTTCGTGGCCGAAGTAGTTGTAGTCCTGCCGGTTCAGCCAGAAGATGCCGGCCATGCCCACCCGCGAAAAATCGCCCAGGTTGAAGTCCAGAATCCACATGTCGGCCTTCAGCCGGTCGGACAACGGATAGTGGAACCGCTCGAACATGTCGTAGTAGGCGGCGCGGGCGTTGTCGATCTGGAAGTTGCCTTCGGAATCGTAGAAATCGGCATTGGTGTAGGTCTTCACCCGGCTGGGGCCGCAATCGTCGGCCGAGGCCGCCGCGGACCACGGGTTGGCCATCGCCGCGCCGGTAGCCGCAGCACCGGCCAGCAGGGAACGGCGGGAAATGCGATTGGGGAT
>SKZG01000394.1 GCA_007127495.1 Planctomycetales bacterium | reverse complement strand
GCGGATGATCGCCCAACAGCGTCTCCTTCGCCTGACGACATGCGCGCACGAGCACGGCCCACTGACCCGGCTCGAGCTTCCCGCCGTCGGTCAGCCTGGCTTCGAGGTGCCGGGCCAGTGCCAAGTCGAAGTTGTCGCCGCCGAGGATCAGGTGCTCGCCGACGGCCACGCGGTGGAATTGCACCTTGCCGCCCTCGCCCCGGCGTACGAGGATGAGCGTGAAGTCGCTCGTGCCGCCGCCGATATCGCACACGAGAATCTTCTGGCCCGGCGCAACCTGCCGGTCCCACTCTTCGCGATGCCGGTCGATCCAGGCGTAGAACGCCGCTTGTGGCTCCTCGATGAGCACAATGCGCGGCAGCCCCGCCCGACGCGCCGCCTTGACCGTCAATTCGCGGGCGACCTCGTCGAATGAAGCGGGGAGGGTGAGGACGACGTCCTGTTTGGCCAGCGGATGCTCCGGGTAGTGGTGGTCCCACGCGAGGCGGATGTGTTCCAGATACCGGGCGCTGGCCTCGATGGGCGAGAGCCGCCCGACGTCGTCGGCGCCCTGCCACGGCAGAATGGCGGCGGTCCGATCGACCCCCGAGTGGCACAGCCACGACTTGGCCGAGACGATCAGCCGGCCGGGCACTTTGGCGCCGTGGTCGCGTGCGAAGACGCCGACGGTGTAGCCCGGCTCGCTCTGGTGCCACGGGCATTGCAGTGCTGCGGGGCCGAACTCGGCCGCCGCAGGCTCGTAATAGAACGACGGGAGCGTTTCCCGCCGTTCGACCACGCCCGCCTCGACCACCTGAGGCACGGTGAACGTCTCGATCCGTCGCGGCTGCCGCTGCGAATCGACAAAACAAACGGCCGAGTTGGTCGTTCCCAGGTCGACTCCCACGACGAATCGCGGCGGAGCAGGTTGAGGTGATGGCGATGGACTCATGAATGAGTTGATTCCACACTTACGTTGCTGCGTCAAGGCAGGGTGGCTAGGGGCGATCGGCATCCGTCTCGCGAACACTGAACTCCAACTTCCACTGTTTGTCGCTTTGGGTGCTGACGCACCAGAGTTCGAACATGCCGAGTTCAGTAATGCGAGAACGAAACGTCACGGGCACGTAGGGCTCGTCGACGGCCTCGTCGGCCGGAAGCGTGGCCTCCAAGGAGTCGGTCTCGGTCAGTTCGTCGGTGCTCCAGCGGGCCAGGACGTCGCCCGGCCGATCCTCCTTGCGTGTGGGTGAACTGAAGAAGCGGAATTGCGCCGGCTCGCCGACGACAAGCCCGATCTCGCCGCCGGGCACGTCGGCCTCGGTGCCCTCTTCCATGCCGAACGGCACCACGCACAGCGCCCGAAGCGGCCGCGGGGCGCCCGGCACGGCCAGGCCGGCCGTTTCGATGCCCACGTAGTAGGCCCGGGCCGTGCCGCCGCGGATGCGCACGCCGCCGGCCTGCTTGGCCCAGCCGTAATAGGCGGCCCCCTTCGCCGCGGCGTGATCCAGGTCGTGCTCGCCGGCCAACGGGCACGGCGGGGCCTCCGCCTCGGGAAACCAGTCGCGCAGCACGTCGAGCAACCGCCCGCGGAACGGCTCCGCCTTGAACACACCGCCGTTGAACAGCACGTGCGTGGGCCGGACGGCCGACTGCCCGGCCTCGTCAGCGTGGGCCTTCAGAAACTCCGCGAGGTGCCGCGTCACGGCCGTATCGGCCTCGAACGGCAGGCCGATTTCTCGGAACCCGCTGATCCGCTGCCGCGCGGGGCGGTCGTCAAGCCGGCTGCGCGGGAAGAAGCCCTCGATGAGCAGATCGCTGACGGCCTGCCGCTCGACCTCGACGGTCACCGTTCCGCCAATGAGCCGCCGGCCGCGGCCGAGCACGGAGATCGGGTGCGTTGCGCCGGCCGCCTCGCCCGGTGCGAGCAACGCTTCCTTCGCAGCCCGGCAGGAGTGCCACAGCGCGACCGACTGCCAGGGGTCGAGCTGGGTGCCCTGCTCTGCGAATCGGTCGGCGACGAAGTGCGCCATGGCCAGATCCATATTGTCGCCGCCGACGAGCAGGTGATTCCCCACGGCGATGCGCCGCAACTGCAGTTCGCCGCGCTCTTCGGCCACGCCAACCAGGGTCAGGTCGGTGGTGCCGCCGCCCACGTCGCACACCAGCAGGCGGTCGTCGACGCCCAGGTCGCGCCGCCACCGGTCGCCCCGGGCGGCCAGCCATGCGTACACGGCCGCCTGCGGCTCTTCGAGCAGGACGAAGTCGTCGGGCAACCCGGCCGCCAGCGCCGCCTGGCGCGTCAGTTCGCGGGCGGCGGCGTCGAACGAGGCGGGCACGGTCAGCACGACGTGCTGCTCGGCAATGGGCGCCTCGGGCATCGCCGTGCGCCACGCGCCCAGCAGGTGTTCGAGGTAACGTTGCGTCGCCTCCACCGGCGAAACCTTGGGCACACCGTCGGGCGCACCCCAAGGCAAGATCGGCTGGTGCCGATCGACGCGGCTGTAACACAGCCACGACTTGGCGGCCACAACGGTCCGATCCGGCACCTCGGCCCCTTGGCGCCGCGCGTACTCACCTACGGCAAACGTCCGGTCCGTCGCCCAGGCCAGGTCAAGCGCCCCGCCGGCTGCCTCGTGCGGATTGGCAAGGTAGAGAAACGAGGGGAGCGACGGGCGGGCCTCGATAGTGCCCGGCGCCACAAGCTGCGGGATGTCGAGCAGCCGCACCTGAGGCGCACCGCCTTCGAGCGGCGCGTAGGCCAGCACGCAGTTGGTGGTGCCCAGGTCGATTCCGATTACGTGTTGTGCGGCCATTGGTACTCCATCCTACAGTTCAACTTCGGCCGGCGCGATCACCTGCACTGCCGACTTGCCCCCGGACCAGCTTGGAACTTCACATTTGGCCGCCTCCCAGCCGGGGTGCGTCAGCCGGCCGCGGAATGGCGGTTCTCCGGCGACCTGTCCGACGAGTCGATAACGGCCGGGGTCGAAGCCGCGGGGCACCTCGATCTCGGCGCCCTCGGCGTCGCTCAAGAGTGGCTGGGGAGCAAACATCCGGCGCAGGGCCGTGCCGCAGTTACGATGCACGTCGCGCGCCGCCGCGCCCACCTGGGCATCGGTGTAGTCGTCCAGCGGCTCCTCGACGAAATCGACGAATCGGGCCTCCCGTTGCAGGGTGGCAAGCAATGTCAGCGCTTCGCTCCGCAATGGCGGTTTCGGCGGCGCGGGCTTCTTTGGTGCCTTGGGTTCCGCCGGCTCGAGCGGCGGCTGGGGCAAACGGACCCTCCCCTCCAGGGTTATTCGGACGGCCTCAGCCACCTCGCGGCGAAAGAGAACGAGAAAGAATACGCGAATTGCCAGCCAAATGCGTCGCATGGTGAAACCTCGAACAACGGTCCTGACGGCCGGTCCGCTCCGGCGCCCCTGAAAACATCCATCGAACCGTATCGCAGGCTCCCTGTCAAGCCGCCCGGCCTCGGCTCTCCGTTCGGCATGGCCCGCAGAGCCGTCTCTCGTGAACGGTTACTCCAAAACAGCGGCATGGGCCAGGCCGCCCATGGCGCGGCGATTAGAACTCCAGCCGGCGGAAGGCCCGAATGCCGATCACCA
This sequence comes from Planctomycetales bacterium, assembly GCA_007127495.1. Lineage (GTDB taxonomy): Bacteria > Planctomycetota > Planctomycetia > Pirellulales > Thermoguttaceae > PWXP01. The sequence continues at coordinate 1,633 of SKZG01000394.1, read as the reverse complement.
AGGGGACGGTGGTAGCCACAATGCCCACGGCAACACTGGCCAACATGCCGGCGATCACCCACCAGAAGAGCCCGGCCCCCAAGAAACCCTGGTCCCAAAGCGACCCCAGGCTATGGTCTCCGTGTGTGGCCAGGTAGAAATGCATAGGCACCGCAGTGAGCGCCACCACCACCACGATAAATAACGCGCTCACGACCAGGTTCAGGGTGCCGCCAAACCCGGCCGCGATGCGCGAAGGCGACTCCTCGCGGAAATTGGGCAGCCGAGCCCCCAGCCCGACGGCAATGCCTGCCAGCCCCACACACAGGATGATGCAGGTAAGCTGATGGTTGACGAGCACCATGGGCGTGACCCGCAGCATGACGTCGCTCAGCAGCACGAGGCCACAGCAAGGCACGGTGGCCCCGCCGACGGCGAAAAAGAACTTGCTCCATAGCAGGACGTCGCGGCTGATCGGCATGAGGCCGAGGATCCAGAAGCGTCGGCCCTCAAGACTGATCATCGGGTAGATGAACCGGGTGGTGAACGTCGACATGAGAAGCCCTACAACGGCAAGGTTCAGGAAGCTGATCATGTTGACCCAACCGATGTAATACGCGTCGTAACTAAAGCGGCGTATGTTCATAAAGTACAGTAGCAGCAGTCCGAAAAAAATCAGGAACTGCATCCATTGGGCCGGGTCGCGCCGAAAAATGCGCAGGTCTTTCAGCGTGAGCAACCGCATGGGAAGCGGCAACGGGCCCAGCAGCTTGACCATTGTGGAATCGAGCCAAGCCACCGCCGGGCCGGTCCGGCGATGCGGCCTGCGACGTCCTTGGCCATGGAGCGCGCTATACGCCGGCCGGTACAAATAACCCGACACGGCCACGGAAAGCTGCCGGCCCATCAGCGCGTTGGAGATCAGCAGCGCCAGAAACAAGACGCTTTGCGACCAGTCGCCCTGCGTCGCCTCGAGCAGCCCGGAACTAAGCCACCAGCTTGGCAGCAATCGTCCTTCGGTGAAGCTCAGCCGCGTGAGCATCTCCTGAAACCAGGCCGGGGTGAGCAAATCGCTTTCCGGCCCTGCAATCACGCGCCAGGCGGTCCACGCCGCGAAGGCCACGATCAACACAATTCCGAGCACCAACACCTTCAGCCGCGCCGTGGGAATCCAATAGACAATGGCCAAGCACAACAGAGCCCCCAAGGCCGCGGGTATATAAACGAACGCCACCAGAAACGGCGGGAGCAGAAAATAATAGTACCACGGCGCCTCAGCAACGACCCCGTAGGCCAGAAGCACGGGGCTGCCCAGCAGAACAAAACCCCAGGAACTCAACAGAATGGCCTCCTGGAACTTGTGCAGGAACACGCGTTGAGTCCGGATGGGCATCGACAGGAGGTATGCCGTCTCGCGCGATTGAAATAGCGAACCGTACAAAATAATGCCTGAAGAGAACACCAGCATAACAATCAAGGCGCCAAAGAAGGTGCCGAAAACGGCCCGGACCGTCTGATCGTGTGTGGGAGTGTGTCCAATGCCGTGGCGGATGAACTGAAAGCCGTCGAAGGCCAGCCAGAACAGCGTCCCCCACAGCATGGTGCTGAGGATCAGAATGAGGCCAAGGCGGAGCCGCGCACGTTGGAGGGTTTG
>SKZG01000587.1 GCA_007127495.1 Planctomycetales bacterium | reverse complement strand
TCGGCAACCAGAAGGTTGCCCCCGGTGGTGCGATGGTGGACCAAATCGATGGTCCGTACCAGTTGGGCAGTTTGCTGATCAAACACGTAAATGCGATCTTTCGTGGGCCAGAACACGTACGGCCCCGCCAATAGGCCGCGTCCGAAGCCGGGCCGGTCGGGGCCGTCGGGCCATACGTGTTCAATGCGCCCTCCCCGCGGCCCGTCCAGCGCAAGCCAATACAGCCGATCGCCGCCGGCAATGACGTGGCGGTCGGTCGTGCCCAGCAGGTGCAAGATGCCCTCGCTTTCCGGACCACTTTGCCAGAGCATTTGCCCAGTGCCCGCGTCCAGCGCAAAGACGTAGGGGCTATCGGAAGGGGCAACCAGCAGCATGCCGTGATGATACATGCAGGGATTCGCCTCGCGGCGCCAGTGGGAATCCAGGTTAAGAGCGTCGCCGGAGCGGGCGCGGGGATACAAGCTCAGCCATCGAACCTGGCCGTCTTCGGCGGAAACCGCAGCCACCGCGCCAAGGTTCGTGTTGTAATAGAGTGTCTCACCCACCTTCGTAACCAGGTTGTGCGTGGCCTGGTATATGAGGCCGCGGGCAGGTGTATCGCCGGCGCACAAGAACTGCTGCCAGCGTCGGCGGCCCGTCTCGGCGTCGAAGCTGGCAAGGTGGGCTTGCGGGCGCACGTCGCTGCGACGCATGCCAACAAACACCTCCTCGCCGTCGCCAACCGGCGTTCCTTCGAAGGCCCAGCCTTCCTCGGCCACGATCTTCCAGGCCAGGCGGCCTTCCGCCCGCAAATCAAGGCATGCGAGGTACCCCGGCCGGAGCGACGCCCCCCGCTCCAAGGGCTCGGAGGTGACGCTGCTACCCATGCGCGCGTACAAACGGTTGTTGTCGATCGTGAGCGTGAATTGAGGGGCTCCCAACGTATCCGGCGGGACAGGCCCGGGATCGGCAATGCCTTCAAGCGTCTCGCGAAACACAGCGCGCGAGCCCCCCTCCCATGCCGGCGATCCGTCCAGGAGGCGGAAGGCGAAAACCTCACGGTGACCGCCGATAAACACCAAGCCTTTGGACCAGACGGGATGGAAAGCGAGCGAGGCGACGGCATTCGAACCGGCCGAGGGCAAAGGGCTCCGCCAAGCGACGCCGGCCACGTCGGGGGCGCGAAGTGCCGTCGCGTTCCTGGAAGTCGAACCGGCAAACGTGCGCCAGTAACGCTCTCGGGTTTCCGGCGACCACTCATCGCTGGCGTTGAGCAGTTCGGAAAGCGCGGCAGCGAAATCGACTTCGCGTCCCCCCAAGCGCCCTCGCGAGCCCGGATGCAGACGCCGGAAATGCTCCAACTCGTCGCCGGCACGTTCATCCGAGCCTTCCAGGACCGACACCAGCACCAGTCGGGCCCGAACGGTTGCAAGGTCCAGCTCGGTGTCGGGATAGCTGAGCCAGGTCCGGGCTACTTCCTCTGGGGCTTCGACCGGCAGGATACGTTCCCAGTGCTGGCGAGCTGAGGAGAAATCGCCCCGCAGCAATGCCATCTCGCCCAGCGTCATCAGCGCCTTGTCGCCAAAGCTACTGGCGAAGGCGTTTTCCACGACGTCCTGCAACAGTTGCCGGTCGAGTTCCGCTCGCCCCTGTTCGTACCACTGGCGCGCGAGCGGGTCCACGCGGCCGCGGTACACTTCGAGAGCTTCCGGCGGCAGGTGGGCCAGCCTGAGTCGCCCATATTCACGCAACCCGACGAAACGATATTCGGTGACGGGCACGAGCCGATCATCGGCCGCGCCGGTAGCTGCCAGCAACGCATCGACTGCCTCGGTCCATTGGCCGTCGTCCAGCAGAGCGTCTACCCGGTCGAGCTGCGCGCGCAGATCGCCGACGACCTGAGGCACTTGGACCCGGGCGTCCAATTGGAACCGCGTCCCGCCCGGCAATGCCCCGCCCTGCGCCGAAACCTCCGGCGGCACGGCGAGCACGACTGTCGCCACGAGCAGCCATCGGCGTAGTGGTTTTGCGCGATTCAACAACCACCTCCCGGCGATTTGAGGGCACTTATGGAAAGTAACAACCAGTTTTTGGGGGGCGATTGCCCCTCGCATAACGAGAACGCGGGAGGCATGGCGCAACGCCGTTTGGTAGTGTCGGTAGCCTGCCCCCTACTCCAGTATAAGCGACCGGGAATGATTCGCAAAGTGATGCGGTACGTGGAGGTCGTTCCGTGCCCCCACATATAGCTATTCCAGCTCTTCTATCCCTTGTGCCGGCCAGGAAGGTGCGTTAAACTGAGCGGAGACGCATGGGCCGCGTCGCAGGCTGCTAACTGGGCAAGCTCGCGGATCGCGTGTTGTCTAAGACGACCAGTCACTCTCTGCTTTACAGAAAGGCGAACTATGATCCACCACAAGGTAACACTGCCGCGGCGAGGGTTCTTGAAGACCGCCGGCGCGGCGAGTGCAGCGGCGGTCGCTGCCCCCTACTTGGTTCCCGCCAACGCGATGGCAGCCAATGACAAACTGACTTTCGGCCATATCGGCGTGGGCGGGATGGGCGGCGGCCACCTGCGCGGCATGAAAGGGCGCATGGACCGTGGGCAAGTGAACATCGCCGCCGTATGCGATGTCGATGAGCGACGGCTGGAAAACGCTTCGCGCATGGCCGGCTCCCAGGCCGACGTCTACCGCGACTATCGTTACGTGCTCGACCGGGACGATATCGACGCGGTGGTCATTTCCACGCCCGACCACTTGCACGCTGTGCAAACCGTTCACGCTGCCGAGCGCGGAAAGCACGTATACGTGGAAAAGCCCGCATGCTGCACGGTCCAGGAAGGCAAGGCCATGATTGAGGCCTGCAACCGGGCGAAGATCGCCGTGCAGGTGGGCTCGCAGGGCCGTAGCCAGCCGGAGGCCTACTTGGCCCACCGTTACCTGGCCAACAACAACATCGGCAAAATCAGCCGCGTCGATTGCTGGCATTACCGGAGTCCCTCGGGCGGCACCCATCCGGACAGCGACCCGCCGGAACATATCGACTGGGACCTTTGGCTTGGACCGCTGCGCTGGCGGCCGTTCAACCGCGGTTACTTGCACGGCACGTTCCGCTGGATAATGGAGTCGGGCGGCGGTCAGATTCGCGACCGTGGCGCCCACGTAATGAGTTGCGCCATGTGGTGGATGGGCGCCGATGGCACGGGCCCGGTCACCGTCGAAGCCACTGGCGAAGCGCCGCGACGGGGGCTTTGGGACTCAGCCGTTAACATCAACGTCACGTACACCTTCAAGAATCCCGATTGGGTCCTTACGTGGAACCAGCCGGGAAAGCCCGTGCCCCCCGAGGAACGAACCGGCCGCGAGCCGGGCGGCAGGATCTCACGGCCGGGCTACGGGGCGCTGTACACCGGCTCCGAGGGCACTTTCCACCACTGGGGCGGCGACGGCGGTACCTGGGCGGAACGCAAGGCCCGCGAGTGGGAGCCCGGCCCCGACGCCAAGGATGTGTATCGCAGCCCCGGGCACATGGAGGACTGGTTCGAGGGCATCAAGACCGGACGCAAGACGATCATGAACGTCGAAGCCGGCGCCGACGTGGCCATCCTGACCGTGCTGGGGAACCTCTCGTTCCTGCTTGGCCGGAAGCTCCAATGGGACCACAGCAAGCGGGAGATCGTCGGCGACGAACAGGCCCGCCGACTGATGGATCGCCCGGAACGTTACCCCTATGCGATCTGACTCGGCCGTAATGCTGACACATTTTCCTTACCACGTTACCACGAAACTCAATCATCGATAGGATAACCATGAACGAACAGTTGACACTCGAAATGCTCATTGAGTGCATTCAAAGCGGCAACGCCAACGTTCGCGCCGCCGCCCGCGATCAGGCCGGTCAGGTTGGCGCGGCGGCCATCGAGCCGCTGGCCGGGATCGCCTGTGAGGGCGAGTTCGAGGTGGCCCGCGCCGCGAATCGGGCGATGCAAAACGTCGTGTACCATGCCGGGCGTCCCGGCGCGTCCGACGAGGCGACGGCCGTATCGGCCGAGCTGGTCAAACTGGTCGGGGCGGAGCCGCCGCTGCAATTCCGCCGCGACGTGCTGTGGATGCTCTGGCAAATTGCCGGCCCCGAGGCCGTTGAACCGGTCGCTGCGCTGTTGGACAATGCCGACCTGCGCGACGACGCGCGCATGTGTCTGGAAGGTTTGCCGGCCGACGAAGCCGTTGCCGCGTTACGTGCCGGGCTTGCGGCTGCCCCGGACGACTTCAAGCCGGCGGTGGCCCACTCGCTGCGCAAGCGCGGCGTCGAGGTGCCCGATGTGCCCAACCTGCGACTGGTGCCCACCAAGGAAACCAGCGTCGCGCCTGTGGGACGCTAGAACGGTTCCCGAGGAACCTTGGCCCACCGGCCGCGCTTTGTGTGGCCGGTGGGCTCGCTATTGGTGCGCCGATGCGAAGTCGGCAGCGGCGATTACCGTTGAGCTGTTAAGCAGTCGCACGATGTTTCAAGAATACTTGGCCAATTTTTCAAGAATACCTGCAAGAGGATAGACGGATGAAGTTGAGATGGACGGCGCGGTTTTTCGCGGTAAGCGCTCTTGGGTTCGCGCTGGGTTGTCCGGCGCCGGAGCCCGTCGCACCCGGCCCGGAACAACCGGCGCCGGTGGACCGTACGGCCCCCGGGCCCGGCGACGTTATCGAGCCGGTTCCAACCGACCCCGTCGAGCCCCACGAAGAGGAACCGGAGGCCGTGGCCTTGTCGGTCGAGTCGCAGGCGGCTCTGGCCATGGTCGAGGACCTGGGCGGAAAGGCGCGGCGGGACGAGGCCGGCCGTGTTATCTCGGTCGACCTCAGCGAGCAGATCGTGTCCGACGACGAGGTACAGCAACTCGCCTCCTTGACCGACCTGAAGGAACTCGCACTTCGCGGTACTGAAATTACGGACGATGCGATACCCGTCATCACCCAGTTCCGGCAACTCGAACAACTCGAACTCAACAATACCGTCGTTACGGACGCCGGCGTAGGCCAGCTTACCGCCCTCCAAGAATTGAACGATCTACGGCTTCGTCGCATGACCCGCATGACCGACCAGGCGCTGGAAAGCCTGGCTGAGTTGCCAAACCTGCAATATCTCCACTTGACTGACAACTACATTAGCGACATGGGGCTGGAGTATCTCGCAAAGTTGCCCGGTGTGCGATTGTTGGATGTGCGCGGCAGCGACATGATCGGCGATGCCGGCCTG
>SKZG01000447.1 GCA_007127495.1 Planctomycetales bacterium | reverse complement strand
CGATAGCCCTTGGTTCGCGCCCAGCCGGCGGCGGCGGCCAGCGGCGGATAGATGCCGCGTCGTCCGGAAAGGATGTGCGTGAGCGTTGCCAGACGAAATGCTTCTTCCAGCACGCCCAAATCGGAATAGTACACGGCCGAGTAGGTGGCTTCGAGAAAGAAATTGCCCGCAACGTCGAAATTCCCCTGCCGCAGGGCCAACCGGCCCAATTCCAGCAGGGCGGTTGACGTGTACGCATGGTCGAACTGCCCTGCCGCCATCATGCCGCGCTGCAGGTGTTGCGAGGCCTCGGCGTCTTTGCCTGCCGCGGCATACGCCAACCCGAGCTGGACGTCGATCCACGCCTCCGACCAGTGGTTGGGCGGGCCGGGACGGCGTGCCAGGGCCGAGAGCACCTCCTGCGTGAGCGGGTCGTGCGGCGCCACCGGCCCCAGCAACTCCGCGCGACGCCGGATGGCCAAGGTCGTGGTGCGAACGATCTCCTGCACATTGATGGGCATCAGCGTGGCCTGCTGAACGATGCCCCCGTGCTTGACCACTTCATTCTGATCGATCTGCCCTTGCGCAATGAGCATGCTGGCTGGGTAGGCCCCCAACTGCGCCCGCCGCGATGTGCGGCCCCAGGGTATCTGCACGCGGGCGCCGACGTTCGCGGGCCGGATGGCGGGCGGGAACTGGACGCGGAGCATCCAGCCGGGAAAGGCCGCATAGAGCTGCAGCGCCGAGGTATAATGGTCCAACGCCTCGCGCAGTCGGCCCATGTGGTAGTACGACTCGCCGGTCATCGTGTGATAGCAGATCGAATCGATCCACCTCGACTGCGGCGTTTTGATCGCACCCCGACCCTCGTCCCGAAACCCGCGCAGAGCGTCCTCGTACTCCCCGTCGTGCAGGTGGGCGAACAGCGCGTGATACCGGAGGCTCGGCACGCTGCGCTCCTGGCCCGCAACCGCCGCCGGCATCGCCAGCGCCAGGAGCACGGCGGCGCAGGCCGAGGCAGCGCCACGCTTCAATGCCCACGGCCTTGCCAGGCGAAGGACGCTCGCGGCCGACTTTCGCCGATGCATGGAATCTACTCCACAAGGGGGTGCTGGACGGGCCGAACGAACCTGGCAGCAGCCATCGGCGGTTCGCCGGCTTCGCGTACGACTATACCTCTATCATACACGTTACGGCCAAACTTTGCAGCCCATAAACCCGCGAACCGCGCTGCTGCGCGGCATGCGGGCCACGGGAGACGCGGGAAAAGGCCGCATCCCCCCGGATTACTCACGATATACTCGCCGCGACTAAGACGCCTCTTCCGTTTCTAGGTGAAGGCCGCGTAATGTAGTAGGCACCCGCCGCCGTGCCGTCCCGAAAACAAAGGGTGACTGCACCCGGAAACGGAAGAGCCCCTAAAACTGCGCTTTCCGTAAGATGGGCTTTTGCCCGTCAAAGCGAAGACGGACAAGAATGTCCATCCTACAAGAGCGCAATCACGGCACGCGGCGAGTATAGTTGCTCGAAGGCGAACTGACCGGCGACGGGGAAGTGCGCGAGCACACACCGCGTGTTGTGTGAGTGACTTGCCGAGCACCGCTGCATCGTCCATAATGAATGGCACAACGTAACCGGTATTCATCGCGGTATTGTCGGTATGGTCTTCCTGCCCCTCGAATGATTTCCGGGACGTCGTGACCTACTCCACTACAACTCCAAACCAGATCGCGCTTGCACGATGAGGAGTGGTCGAAGGACGATGTGGCACAATGCCGTCTGACGCCTTTAGAAGGGGTCTGGTTCCGTTTCTGATCGAGCTTTCCACGGCCGAGGTCGACGACAAGTTCCCGTATTGAGGCATTCGGCCATCGGGGTTGTCGTATGCATGGGGCCAAGGCACGTCACTGGCGGACGTTGCGCCATCCGGTAGGGGAGGGCGCGGCCGCGGAGGGTTGCACGACGGGCTGCTCGAACGAGGCCGGCCGTACCGCCGACCATCCCGGCTCGGCCTCGGCCGTGCCGGCCGACGGCTCAGCAGGTGCGGACAACCCGCTGAGCGTTTCGAGCCGGGATCCGACGTCGGTCGGGCGGGGCGAGGCCGCCGGCGCGGTGGCCGCCAGCGTGGCGCCGCTTGCGCCGCGACGTGCCTGCGGATCGGGGTCGGGCGTTGGCGGGGTGGGAACCCGGCCGCCTGGCGGCGTGGGGGCGGGTGTGGGAATGGATTCCAGCTCGTGAATGCCCGACTCGACCGGTTCGAACCCCGCCGCCGGCTCGTCGGCCGCGTCCAGCCAGGTTTCACCCAACTCGTCGTACAGGACGTCGGAGTACGCGCCCAACGGGTAGCCGGCATCCTGCTGGATGGGACCGCGGCTGATGACTCTCGGGCGGGTGAACCCGTAGTCGAGGTACACGCCGGCGTCGCGTTCGCGAGCGCGGCGGTGGGCATCGAAGTAGGCCTTGGCGGGCCACGGCCCCTCGGCCAGGAAGACGCCGTTGTACTCCAGTAGCGAGCCCTTCCGCTTGTGAACCTGCGTGATGGCGGTGTTGTAGTCGACCACGGAGCGGAAGTACTCGCTCTCGGCAACCGCCAAACGGCGCTGCGCTTCGAGCAGCACGTCGATGGTGACCGTGCCCGTGTCGTACGCCTCGGCCACCGCCTGCACCTGGCGTTGGGCCGCTGCGCGGCGGTTCCACGTCGTTTGCGCCAGGACGTACTGCGATTCCATTTCGCGAATGAAGTGGGAAAGCTGGTGCGAAAGCTCCAGTTCCATTTCCTGCAATCGGGCTCGCTCGCGGGCGAGGGTCAGCTCGGCGTTTCGCACGCCGGCCATTTCGCGCCGGAAGCCCAGCGGCATGCTGAATTCCACCCCGAGTTGCCATTCCTGAAAATCGCCGCCGGTCATGACGGCATAGGCGCTGGAGTCGGGATCCTGGAAGTTGGACGAGGCATTTGCCCGGAGCAGGTCATTGCCAAGCCCCAGCCAGCGGTATCGTCCGACGGCGTCCAGCCGGGGCATGAGGAAGTTCTTCGAGGCAAGCAGTTCCATCTCGCGGCGCTTGACGAGCCACTTCTGCTCGCGGAGTTCGGAATTGCGGGCGAGGGCTTCGGCCAGGGCGTCCTGCCAGTCGAAGACGACCTTGGCGCTGGTCGGTTCGTCGGTGGGCCGAATGAGCCGGCCGTCGGTCGCGGACAGGCCCAGCATGTACCGGAGCTTCGCCTCGCCGGAGTAGAGGCGATGGAGCGCCTGCTCGACGGCGCTGCGGAACTGGAAGTATTGCTCGCGTGCCTGGGCCTCTTTCTCGGCTTCGCCGCCGCGGGCGCCGATTCGGTACAGTGCATGGATGCGCCGCCAGGTGGTCAGGGCGCTGTCGCGGCCAGCCACCACGGCATCGAGGTTCCGGTAGGCGAAATAGAGTTCCCAGTAGGCGTTCTCGACGTCGGCCACCGAGTCGCGCACGCCGGCTTCGAAATCGGCCAGGGCGATGTCGGTGTTGATCCGCGCGATCACCACGCCATTGTAGAATCCGGGGACGGCGCCCGGACCGGCAATGCGATTGAACTGCGTGCCGGCGCCCTGGAGCAACGGCTGGCGCATTTCGGCCTCCAGGTTCACGTTCCAGTCGCTGGAGAAGGCGCGCGAGCCGGTCCCTGTGGCCGGATCGAAAACCGGCTGGTTATTCCATTCATAACGCACATTATGCCGCACCGCCCACGTGCCGCCGGTCGCGGCCGTCTTCTGCAACTGCGCCTGGAAGGTGCCAAGGTCTTGCTGAAACACGCTCGGGCGGAACTGCGTGAACAGGCCGGCGATGTTCTGAGGGGTGTCGTTCTTTTCCCAAAATACATTGGCCCGAAGTTGGGTATCGAACGCCGCCAGAGCGGCTTCAACGCCCTGCCGCGGATCGCTTTCCGCAATCGCCGGGTCATAGATGGTTGTGGCCAACATCGGGTTTTGCATCAGGAAATCGGCAGGCATTCCGGGCGCGACAGCCCCGCCCAGTCGCTTGAGAATCTTTCCGTTGGCCAGCGACGTTTGCACGGCTTCTTCCAAGGAGAGGTCCCAGATTTCGCCCGGCTCCGCATTCTGTAGCGAGAGGGGCCGCGCTGTGCCTTCGACCTCGCCGAGGGTATATGGGTCGACGTCGGGAACCTCGATTTGGGTCGCCCGGTCCATGTAGTGCGAAAGGTCGCCGTCTTCAAACAAATAGAACGGTTGCTGCGGCATACATCCGTATAGCAAGGAGGCTGCCACCAGAAGCGCGAAGCTGGAAATGGAATGAACAGGCCGTTTCATTGGGGGGGTCCTCAATCGATGGGCAATAGGCAGCGCGTGCCTGAAGTCCGGGTAATCGGCAAAGTTGATATCGGCAGCTCAATCGTTAAACTTTGACGCTTTCCTGTAACAGGAATAGACGACACACAATTCCTGAACCTCCCAGGCTTCCTGCTTTCCGGTTTTGGGGGTTCCGGACTGCGAACCAGTACGTCCATTCCGATGGGACGCGCCGAATCCGACCAGGAGCGGAACCTATACCGGCCGCCGACTGTTGTTCCGCGTATAAAGAAGAGTTGCGCGCAAGAAGAAGAGTTGCGCGTATAAGGAGAAGATGCGAGAGCGGGGATTCGAACCCCGACCCCTTTCGGGACTGGATCCTAAGTCCAGCGCGTCTGCCAGTTCCGCCACTCTCGCGAAGGAAGGGGTATGGTGCGGGGCTGCGCAGCCGAAGTGCGAAGCGCCGCCTGCGGGAAACGGCGTATGGGTGTGCGCCGACCTCGCATCCCGGAGTATACCACATGGTGCGCCCGATGAAAAACGGTGGCGACCGAGGCGACCGAGGAAACCGGCCGGCGCCGTCCGGGTTAAACCGTCGAGTCGACCCCGGCCGGCCCGGAGGCGGCCTGAACCAAGGCGAACTTTTCGATCCAATCGAGCCGCCTCCGCAGGGCGTCGGGTACAGCGGCAACGTCGGAGCGCCGCCGGTGCAAATCGGCAACCTTTTGGTGGTAAAATTGCAGTAGATCGATCGATTCGTCCGGATCAATCCCGGCTAGGTCAAGGTCCAGGCGGATCGCAGCCAATTGCTCGAGTTCCTGCTGCGTGATCACCCCGACGTCAAACAGGCGTTGGATCATTTCGGTGAGCTGCTTGGGCGTGATTTCCGTTACGTCGTACGTTTGCAGGACGTTGCGAGCCGCCATCGCCGACGAAACGCCTGCCGCGGCTTCCGGCTTGCTCTGGTCGGCATCCGTCT
>SKZG01000236.1 GCA_007127495.1 Planctomycetales bacterium | reverse complement strand
CGCCCTTTCCCGCCTGCTACCCCTTGACCTGCCAGTTTCCCCCGACTATGCTTGAGTTCTGTGAGAAGAATCATTTTTCCTATCCCTCTATCCCTTGTACTACAACCGAAAATCGCCCATCGAGCCGCTTCAGCGAAGCCTGGCGAACTTGGCGGAGGCGGCCCAGGCCACGGCCTGAACCTCGGGATGGGAGGGTAATGAACCATGAAGAAGCATCGTCAACCCGCGCATCGGTCTACCCGGCGAACCTTCCTTTCCCAGGCGGCCACGGCCGCCGGAACCGTCGCAGCGCCATGGCTGCTGCCCGCCTCGGTGTTCGGCAAAGCGGGCGACGCCGCGCCCAGCGAGCGGATCGGTGTCGGCGTCATCGGCGTCGGCGCGATGGGCCGGGGGCATTTGCGGCATTGCCTCAACTATCCGGAGGCACAGGTCGTTGCCGTGTGCGACGTTGATACATGGCGGCGCGAGAGCGCCAAACGGTTGGTCGAGCGAACCTACGCGGCCGATCGGCCCGGCGGCACGTTCCACGGCTGTACCGCCTACAACGACCTGCGCGACCTGCTCGCCCGCGACGACGTCGATGCCGTGGTCATCGCCACCGGCGACAACTGGCACGGCCCGGCCACCGTCCTGGCGGCCCGGGCCGGCAAGGATATCTACTGCGAGAAACCCATCTCGAAGACCATCGTGGAAGCCCGCGCAATGGCCGATGCGGTGCGGCGTTACGGCCGGGTATGCCAGATCGGTTTGCAGCAGCGGTCGACCCCGGAGTTCGTGAAGGCGTGCCGGCTGGTTCACGAAGGGCGTATCGGAACGATTCGCGCGGCATACGTGACCCACCCCGGCACGAATGACTATGTGAGCCTGCCGCCGGAGCCGGTGCCCGAGGGGCTTGACTGGGACCTGTGGCTCGGCCCCGCCCCGTGGCGGCCGTTCAACCGGCGGTTGCACATTTACGGGAATCCGCCGCACGTCACCCCCTGGGCCTTCTGCCGCGACCTGGGCGGCGGCAACCTGACCAATAACACCGTTCACGCCTTCGACATCGTGCAATGGGGCCTGCAAATGGACGCAAGCGGCCCGATCGAAATCGTCCCTCCCGAAACGGGCCAGGTGCCGTGTCTTACGTACAAATACGCCAACGATGTGCTGCTCCAGGTTACCGGCCGACTCGACCCCGGCAGGCATGTCGTCCCAAAAGGTTGGGACCCGGCCACGCGCATTGAGAACTTCGGCGTTCTGTTCATGGGTGAGGACGGCTGGATTCACGTGGGCCGGCGAGGCTACTTCCGCTGTTACCCCGACGACCTGGCCCGGGACGAGCCGGACCTGTCGGATGCCTCCCGGATCGCGGATCATCACCAGGACTGGCTCGCGTGCATCCGCACGCGCCGAGAGCCGGTCTGCAGTATCGCCGCCGGGTGCAGTTCGACCATCGTGTCGCACCTCGGCTGCATTGCCCACTGGACCCGTCAGGCCCTCCGGTGGGACCCCGACGGCGAACAGTTCCTCGAAAACGACGCCGCCAACCGCCTGCGCGGTAGGGCGATGCGCGCGCCGTGGGAGGTCTGAACGGTTACTGGAGGGAAAAGGCAGGCAAACGGCCCGGCTACGAGGGCGGCCCCATGCGGCGCGCCTTTTCAAGGATGGCCGGCCGGGCTGCCTCCATGATGTCGCGAACGTCGTCGTACCGCATCGTTCGCTGCTCGAACGACCGCCGCTGAAGCGCGCCCAGGAATCGCCCCTCGAACTCGCCCAGGTTCGAACCGTAAATGTGGAAACTGTCCGCCAGATGGCAATACCGGCCGGGCTCGACCGGCCGGCCGGAAAGCTCGGTTACCCGCGCCGCGATATTCCGCTGGAGCTGTGCCAAGGCGAAAATATTCATAAACGCCGCCTTGTAGGCGTCGTTCGAACGGAAGCGGACGTTCATGCTCAGGCGGCGCGCGGCACCGTCCTCGGTAATCCGGCACCAGATGCTTTGCAGGCAGGCCGGATCGTAGCAACTGCTGTCTTCCCACACCTTCCACGTGATCGCCTGAGCCCGACGCGTGTGCGGCGTCTCCGCCAATTGGCGGCAAACGTGCTCGATCTGGTCGTACGCGTCGATGTGAGGCACCTCGTACCGAAAAAGACGCTGGTGATAGGTATATTCCCAACGTGTGTCGTCCGGGTCGTCCGGATTGCGTACGCAATGGTCCTTGATCCCCTCGCACACCTCCATGACGTATTCCTGCAACTCCTCGAAGCCGCAAGGGAAGTCGCGGTGGATCATCGGCTCGGCGCTGGGGTCGTGGACCACCAGCAGCATGGTGGCGTCCTTGCTGGGCGATGCGTCGGGCTGGTCGTACTGGGTCTTGACGTCGCACCCCGCCTCGTACAACTTGACCAGGGCGTTTTCCCACCCTTCGGCGATCGATTGCCCTTCGGCGAAAAGAACTGGAATACCACTCATCGTACCCTCCTGGTCATGATTGGAGACTCGCAAAAATCCAGCATCAGGCGTCATTGTTGGCGAACCACCGCCGGAGTGCAAGCCGGGCCGGCTTCGACAGGCCGGCTTCGAATAAGAATCGGCAAAGAAATGACTGTCCGATGTCCCCTCTCCCGCGGCGGGAAGAGGGTAGGGTGAGGGGGAAGCACAAATTTCTTCACCGATCCTAAGCTCGTCACTTGACCCGGCTGTGTGCATCGCGCACAATGAGGCGTACGAAGCCTACGCAACTTGTGGATGTTCTCGCGGTGGCGGCGCGGCGAGTTGTGCCTGCCACGCGCGAAGGCCCCCCGCCGGCCGTTGCCGCTTTCCTGTACGAACCGCACCGGAGCAACCACCATGCGATCGAACGCTTTCCCGGCCGCCTTCCTAATCGCGGCACTGTTTTTCTCGGCACCCTGCCGGGCCGGCGACCCGTTGGTTTGGGTCGAGGCGTTCACCATCCCCCCGGCACACTCGCCCATCTTTCACGTTGCCGTGAAGAACCCGGGCGAGACGCCGCTGGAGGCCGCGATGTCGGTCAAACTGCCCGGACCCTGGACCGCCGTGCCCGAGACCGTCGACGTGTCGCTTGCGCCCGGCGAAGCCACCCGCGTGCGATTCGAAAGCGAGCAAGGAACCGAAATCGCCGCGAACCGGTATCCGGTCGAGGTGACGATCACCAGCGACGGAAGAACCGCCACGCACCAACAGGAGGTCTTCTGGGCGGGCACGCCCTTCTTCAGTCCGGAGATCGACGGCCGGATCGACGACTGGAACGATGCCATTCCCATCCGGTTTGATGTGGAAGCGAAAACGACGACCGTGGCCACATACTGGAATCGGCGACGGTTTTCCGTTATGATCGCGGTCGAGCAGGATGCGCTGCGGCCGATCGACGACGCGACGCCGTTCGATGCCGTCCAGATTTCCCTCGCCCCGGACGGCGCCGCTACCGGAACAACGCCCGACGATGAGGCCCAGCGGTTCGAGTTCCTGCTCGTCGCCGTCGGCACCGATGGCGAGGGAAAAGTGTATCAACTGGCCGAGCCGGGCATGAAGCTGGCCCGCGCCGCCAAGACGCGACCGCTCGAAGGGCTCGAACTGGAAGCCGCGGAGCTGGTCGTTCGCCATGAAGATGGAGTGACCTATTACGAAGGTTCCATTCCGTTCGGGCCGATGCGTGCCGCCATCCGCCCCAGTGAGGGGCGCGCCTACCAGTTTTCCGTGCTGGTACACGATCCGGGCGGCGCCGGCCTGCGCGACCTGGGGCACGCCCTGGGACTAGGGCCGTGCCGCCGAAACCCACTGGCCTGGTCGCGGTTCCCCGGCGACAGCTTCGGCGAAACACCTCCGTACGACAGCAAAACCCCCTGGAGGTTCATTAGTTCTCGGCACTAACAGGCTAACGAAAGACGTAACTGTTCACAGCACATTGTAATAGGCACACGCCGTGTGCCGTTCGCGAATTCCGGCACACGCCGTGTGCCGTCTACACTTCACTGCACCTGCATTGGGAGAAAGAAAATGAATCGTTTCGCATTGTCAATCGGGCTGCTTGGTATCGTCCTGGCCTCGATCGCTCCGGCCCGTGCTGCCGACGACCGGTGGCACGGCCGGCCCGCTCGGCCCGGCGGCGACGTCGTCCTGCGCATCGTGATGCTCGAAGACGCTGACGAGGACCCCGCGGCGGCGGGCAGGAAGGCCGCCGAAATGCTCAAGGAGGCCATGGGCGACGCGCCGCTGAAGGCCGTGCTGGTATCCGAAGTCTTTGAAGGCCTGGAGTACAAGCAGAAGCTGCTCGACGGGATCGGCACCGTCATCGAAAAGAACATCATCCTGGGCGGGGCCACCTACGGCTCCTATACGCAGGAGGGATGCACCGATTTCGACGCCGTCGCCCTGCTCGGTATCGGCGGCGACGGCATCGGCGTGGCCGCTGCCCTGGTCACCGGACAAGGCACCGCGAAACTCGACCGGGTCAAAGACCTGGACCGCATGCGGGAGCTGCTCCACGTGGCCGGCGAGCGCGTCGCCCGCGCCGTGCCCAAAACCCAGCGGGACCAGCTCCTCATCCTCATCGCGAACGCCCACGCGCCCAGCAACCGGTTCCTGGTCGAAGGGGCTCAAAAGGTCGTGGGCCCGGAGTTCCCGATCACCGGCGGATCCGTAAACGTCAACGCCGGGCAAACGTACGCTTACTTCCGCGGGAAGGCTTATGAGGACGCCAGCGTGGCCGTCATGCTTTCCGGCGATTTCAACGTTTCGATGGCCGGGGGCAAGGGCATGGACGAGGAAACGGTTGTCGCCACGGCCCGCGAGGCCGCCGCCGAAGCCCTCGAGCGCGCCCGCGGGAAGCCGCTGGCCGTCCTGGCGTTCAACTGCGCCGGCCGGCGGAGCCAACTGGACGACTACGACGTCGAGTTGGCGGCCACCCAGGAGGCGCTCGGCAAGGAACTGCCGCTGTTCGGCCTCTACTGCGCCGGCGAGATCGGCCCGGTCGACGAAAGCGAACGGCAGGCCGGCGTGCTCAGCGGCGGTACCGGCTGGCACGTAATGTACACCATCATCTCCCGCTAGGCGGGAATCTGTTTTGCCCCGATTTCTGTCCCCATCTTTCTGTCAGTTACCGGCGCGAAACGTCGCGCCGGGCACGATCCGGCCGGGAAGGGCGTGGAAGCGGCGAAAAAGAAAATCTTGGCAGGCCCTTGACAATCCGGAATAACTAGAATAAACTCAACCATTAGTCGCCCCTTCCGGCGCGAAACGTTGCGCCGGGGGCAGG
>SKZG01000592.1 GCA_007127495.1 Planctomycetales bacterium | reverse complement strand
TCGGGCGGGTATCGTGCGCGTGTGGCGTTCGGGCGATGGCTCGCCGATGCACGACCTGTCAGCCGGTTCGCGTCGGATTCACGCGTTGGAGTATTCGGAAGACGGTGCGCTCCTGGCCGCCGGAGGCGATGACGGGGTGGTTCGGTTATGGAACCCGCAAAACGGCACGCTCGAAGCGGAGCTTCCCGCCCGCCCGGGGCGCGTGACGGCGTTGTGTTTCTGCGGCCCCGGGCGGCTTGCCGTCGGGCGCAGCACCAACGCCGTCGAGCTTTGGGACCTGGCCTCGCGGCGGCCCATCGCCCGGTTGGCAGGGCACACCGGTTCCGTGGTCGCCTTGGCATACGCCCCGCAAGGGGGCGTGTTGGTATCCGGTGGGTTCGATTGCACGGTCCGAGTTTGGGACCTGCAACCCTGATCCCGTAGTACAAAGGGCGGCAGGGCCGCCAACCAATGCGAGCTTGCGCTCGAAGGCAAGGTTACGGCTTTGCAAGAACGTTCACGATCTTGGCATTCGTAGTACAGAAGCTTCGGTTTCCCGCAGCATGGAGGTTGTCGTGGCTCGGCAAATAATACGATCTCATTCCACGTCCCGCTCAAACGGCTCGATTCCGCGCTGGCGCACCTGCCGTTTCGAGCAGATGGAACCGCGCTGCCTGCTCAGTGCCGACTTCCTGCCCATCCAAATCGGCATGGTGTACTTTGAAAACGCCACGGCCATGGACGAAGTCGGCGACCTGTTTGAAATCACCTTTTCCGGCGGCGCCCCGGACACGCAACTTACCGAGCTGATGATCGATACCGACCGGCTGGGACTGGGCACCGTCGAGTATGGCGTTCCCTTCTTCCACACCTCGCCCGGCGGGCCGGGCGTGTACGGCTACGCGCCTCCGGAAGTGGTGAGCCTTGACGGAATCGAGTCGGTCGAGTTCGAGGTGGACAACGGCAGTACGCTTCTGGTCATCCGCTTTAGCGGTTTCCATGCGGGCGACCGGTTGGTGTTCAGCATCGACGTGGACGAAGGCGGACCGCTGCCGTCGGCCGTTGTCGAAGGGAGTGAGTTTGAGGGTTCCGTACTTTCCGCCACGTTCGCCGCGCCGCACTATTATAGCGCCGACGGGAGCGGCATCTTCTACGACAGGTTCGACCCCGCACGCGATGAGTCGGGGCTCGACCTGCCGCCGGAAAGCTACATGCCTCCGCTCGACTCGCCGCACCCGGTGCATACCGCGGGGGTGTTCTACGGCGTTGAGCAAACGCCGCTGCCCATCAGCCTGGCCGGCACGGTGTTCGAGGACGGCAATATGAACAACACGCGCGAGGCCGGCGAGCCGGGCATAGCGGGCGTCGAGCTTGCCTTGTACGTGCTGCGCGATTTCGGCTACATACCCACCGGCCTCACCACGGTAACCGACGCCTACGGCGACTACCGCTTCGACGACCTGCTTCCCGACACGTACCGTATCGTGCAAACGCAGCCGGAGGGCTACCTGAGTGTCGGCGCCCGGGCGGGAACCGTGGAGGGCACGGTCCGCGGAATGGTCACTACCGTCGACGTCCTCAGCGATATTACCTTGCTCGGCGGCGAGGACAGCATCGGCAACGACTTCGCCGAGGTCCGCCCGGCGAGTCTGAGCGGATATGTGTACCACGACGCCAATTATGACGGCGTGTTCGATTCCAACGAGGACGGCATTGGCGGCGTCACGCTCACCGTGTACCGCGAGGCCGACACCCTGCCCGCCGCCACCTTCACCGTGACGACCCTTGCCGACGGTTCCTGGTCCACGACGGGCCTGATGCCGGGCCGATATCGCGTGGTTCAGAGGCAGCCGGACGGATGGCTCGACGCATGGAACACGGAGGGCACCGCCGGCGGCGTGGCGCACAACCCGGGGAACCGCATCGACCAGATTCACCTCGGCTCCGGCCAGGCGGGCGAAAACTACAACTTCGGTGAGATCCTGCCCTCGGTCATCAGCGGACGCGTCTACCACGACATCAACACCAACTGCGTCTACGATCCGGGCGAACCGCCGCTGCCCGGTGTGACCCTCCACCTGCTCGACGAAGCCGGCGAAATCATCGCGACGACGACAACCGACGCGAACGGCGAGTACCGCTTTGAAAACCTGCTGCCGGGCGTGTACGGCGTTCATCAAATCCAACCGGAGGGCTACCTCGACGGCTGCGACCAGGTAGGCAGCGCGGGCGGCCACCTGATCGAATCCGACCTGATGGGCGGAATCGCCATCACGTCGGGCACCACGGCCTTCGAATACAACTTCGGTGAACTGCTGCCGGCAAGCATTTCAGGATGGGTGTACGTCGATGCGAACAACAACGGCGAGCGGGAGCCGGGCGAACGTGGCATTGGCAACGCAAAACTGACCCTGTTGAACGCCGACGGCACGCCCACAGGCCGCGTCGCCTACACCGATGCGAACGGCTACTACGAGTTCGACCAGCTTCGGCCGGGAATGTACAGCATTGCCCAGACCCAGCCGGAAGGCTACTTCGATGGGCTCGACTCGGCCGGCAGTCACGGCGGCGTGGCCGTGAACCCAGGCGATCTGATCCGCGACATCACCCTCGGCTCCGGCGCGGAGGCCGTCGACTACAACTTCGGCGAACTCGAGCCGGCCGCCATTAGCGGGCGCGTTTGGGCCGAGTACAACATGAACTGGGTACTCGACCCGGGTGAGCCGCTGCTGGAAGGGGTGACCATCTACCTGCTCGACGGCTCGGGCAGCCGGATTGCCCAGACCACGACCGACGCCCAGGGCCGATACAGCTTCGACAACCTGCGGCCCGGTACATACGGGGTCGAACAGATTCAGCCGGAAGGCTATTTCCAAGGGCAAACGCACCCGGGAAGCGCCGGCGGCACGCTGGCCGCACCCGACGTCATTGTCGGCGCCGAGTTGGGTTCCGGCGTCGTGGCCGTCGACTACAACTTCTGTGAGATCGTGCCTGCCAGTATTTCCGGGTATGTGTTCCAGGACGGCCCCGCCATCGTGCTTGGGCCCAACGAGCCGGAGCCCAGCGTGGACGAGGTGCGGGACGGCACCTTCGCGCTCGGCGACACGCCGATCGCCGGGGTCGTGCTCCGGCTTGCCAACGCGATCGGACAGCAGATGTACGACGCGCAGGGAAACCCGATTACGGCCGTCACCGATGCGAACGGCTATTACGAGTTCACCGGCCTCTACCCGGGCGTGTACACCGTGTACCAGGAGCATCCGGACGGGTATGTGGACGGCATCGACACGCCGGGGAGCCATGGAGGCCTGGTGAACAATCCGGGCGATCCGCTCGACCCGATGCAGCTCGGCCTGTTCGCCGGCGAGATCACGACCGATATGATCGCCCGCGTTCGCGTGGGCGCGGGCGACCAGGCCACCGGCTACAACTTCAGCGAGGTGTTGTTCACTCGCGTACCCTTCGTTCCGCCGCCCCCTCCGCACCGGCCGCCTTCGGACCCGCCCGCCCCGCCGCAACATCCGGCGCCGTCCCTGGCGCCACCGCCGGTGATGGGCGCCCCGCCTGTGTACCAGCCGGTGATCGAACCGGTGCTGTTCGGTGGCTCCGGCGCTCCGGCCGGCTGGACGTGGCACCTGAGCATCATCAACGCCGGCATGCCTCGCCGGCAGGACGGCGGTTCCCAGCTCAGTCATGACGGGCGCACCACGCTTTTCGACCCGGTAACATGGACCGGATCTCGCGTGGACCAGGGCACTTTCACCGTGCTGAACCCCGACGGCACGACCTCGCACCTGGCCACATTCGGCGTTCCAGGCGGTATTCCGCTGGCCGGCGATTTCAACGGCGACGGCCGTGCCCAGGTGGCCGTCTTCCGGGACGGCGTGTGGTTTATCGATCTGAACGGCAACGGCGTTTGGGATGAAGACGACCTTTGGGCCAAGCTAGGCGACGAAGGCGACCAGCCCGTGGCCGGCGATTGGGACGGCGACGGCAAGACCGACATCGGCATCTTCGGCCCCGCGTGGCTGGGCGACGCCCGGGCCATCGACGCGAAGCCGGGCTTGCCCGGCGCCCTGAACCCCGCCGACGGCCGCTTCAAGAACATTCCGCCCGAACTGGCCGATGCCGCCGTTGGCTACCGCGCCATGCAACGCGCGGAGCACGGGCGGATGCGCAGCGACCTGGTCGACCACGTATTCCGCTACGGCACCGCGGGCGACCGAGCCGTGGTGGGCGATTGGAACGGCGATGGAATCGCCACGATCGGCGTGTTCCGGGACGGCACCTGGTACCTCGACGTCGACGGCAACGGCCGCTGGAGCGAGCACGACATGAAGGTGAGCTTCGGCAAGCCCGGCGACGTGCCCGTCGTGGGCGATTGGAACGGCGACGGCATGGACAACCTGGGCGTGTACCGCGACGGCACGTGGCACCTGGACACGAACGGCAACTTCCGGCTCGATGCGCACGACAAGGTATTCGAGTTGGGCGGTCCACACCACAGACCGGTCGCCGGCGACTTCAACGGCGACGGCATCGACCAGCCGGCCGTCTATGAAGACGCGACTCCGATAGACAACGGCTTGAATTAGGTTCTCAGGCTTGAATTAGGTTCTCATGGTTGGGCAACCGGCCAAACCTTCAGGCGCACGCGCACCGTGGAGTCGGTCGTGAACTCGAACGGCCCGGGAGCCGGGTTGGCGGCGTTTCTCGCGTCTCCAAAATAATCCTTGTCGAGCCGGTAAGGCGCGCCGTCGGGCTGCACGAAGGGTGCATTGGGAACGATGGCCGTGCCGAGCAGCTCCGTGGTGACGAGCGGGCGGGCGTGCGCGGAGAGCCAGGCGGGATCGACCGCCATTTCGAGCCACCATTCGCCGGCGGGCCCTTCGGTCAGCTTCACGCCGGGGTTGAAGCCCGGGTTGACCGCCGCCCCGCCTTCGCCGGTGCTCGGGTTGGCGCCGGCCAGATAGACGTTGCCGCTGGCGTGCAGCGTGGCGGCCCACCTGTTGAAGGCGGCTGTGCCATTGGCCCCTGCGAACAGGTTGTTGTGGAAACGGCGGTCGGCCTTCTTGATGTTGGAAAGCCGCATGTCCGCCACCGTGTGCGGCGTGAAATAGGGTGTCTCCCGGCCCTCATCGCGGGCCTCGATCTGTCCCAGGATGAGATTATGTGAATAGGCGCCGCCCTGCGACCAGTCGCGCAACGACCGACCCGAGAGCAAGAGGTTGTGGTCGATCAGGAACGGACCGTGGTTCACCTCCATGAACAGGTCCCAAGTG
>SKZG01000410.1 GCA_007127495.1 Planctomycetales bacterium | reverse complement strand
GGCAGCTTGTCGAGGAACTTCTCGGGGTGCTGCTCGATGGCCGGCCGGCAGCCCTCGCAGCACAAGAACACGTCACGGCCCTCGACGGTCACTTTCACGGGCGTGCCCATCGAGCCGAGGGGGCTGCCCATCACCGGGCAAACCTTTTGCCTCGCCGCCAGGGCTTGGTCCTCGGGTGAAAGCGCCGCCAGCGCTTTGGCGTGAGCTGGGTCGACATCGGGGTCGTGCGCGGGAACCGGGTCGGCCGGCTCGCCGCACCCGGTCAGGGTACCCAGCCCTACGGCCAGGCCCAGAAGAAGCGCCGTCGCAAACAGCCAGGAAAATCGGAACATGGTAAACATCCTTTCTCGACGCCGTGCGTCGTAGTGGGTAGGTTCCCACGCCGGGCGCGGGAACCAGGGAAACAAACAGTTAGTTCTCGGTAGTTGTGGGCACGCGCAGCTTGAACTCCTCGATCAGGCTGTACGTGACCGGAATAAAATACAGCGAAATCACCGACAGGATCATGCCGCCGAACGTGGGAATGGCCATGGGCACCATCACGTCGCTGCCGCGGCCCGTGCTGGTGAGCACCGGCAGCAAGGCGAGCATGGCGGTGGCGGTGGTCATCAGGCACGGGCGGACGCGCCGCAGGCCGGCCTCGACGGTCGCGTCGCGAATCTCTTGTTTTGTTCTTGTGCGCCGCTCGCGAAACACCTGGTTCAGGTACGAGGTCATCACCACCTCGTCGTCGGTGGCGATGCCCATCAAGGCGATCACACCCACCCAGACGGCCACGCTCAGGTTGACCGTTCCCATCTGGAACACGTCGCGCGCCTCGACGCCGAACAGCGGGATGTCGCCCACCCAACCCACCGAATACACATACAGCAGGATAAACGCGCCCGAGGTGGCCACGGCCACGCCGGTGAAGATGGACAGGGTTCGCAGCACGTCGCGGAATTGGAGGTAGAGGATAATGAAAATCAACGTCATCGCCAGGGGAATGACCAGCGCCAGCGTCCGCGCCGCGCGGACCTGGTTCTGGTACTCGCCGATGAAAGTCGGCATTTCCGTGCCCGCCGGGAGGACCAGTTCGCCGACGGCCAGTTTTTCGTCGAGGTAATCGCGGGCCGCCTCGACGACGTCGACGGCCGTTTGCCCCCTCTCCGCGTCGAAGAGGACGTAGCCGACGAGCATGGTGTCTTCGCCCTTGATCGCCTGGGGCCCGCGGAGGTAGCGGATTTCGGCAAGCTGCCGGAGTGGAATCTGCGCGCCGCCGCGGCCGGCCACCAGGATGCCGCCGATCGACTCGACCGTGTCGCGCAGCTCGCGCTGGTAGCGCACGCGCACCGGGTAGCGTTCGCGCCCCTCGACCGTCGTGGTGATTTGCCGGCCGCCGATGGCCGTTTCGATGACGTCCTGCACGTCGCGGATGCTGATGCCGTAGCGGGCGATGGCCGAGCGGTCGATGTCGATCTCCAGGTAGGGCTTGCCGATGATCCGGTCGGCGATGACCGCCGCGGCCTGGACGCCGGGCACCTCCTTGAGGAACCGCTCCACCTGCATGCCCACCTTCTCGATGCTTTCGAGCGACGTGCCGCGGATGCGCGCGGCCATCGGCGCGCGGACACCCGTTTGCAGCATGACAATGCGTGCGGCGATGGGCTGGAGCTTCGGCGCGCGGGTGGTGCCCGGCACGCGGGCCGCCAGTTCGATGGCCTCCCAAATATCGTCCGGCGTGCGGATTTCGTCGCGCCATTGTCGGTAGGGCATCCCTCGCCGATCCGGGATCAATTCGCCCTCCTCGTCGCGCAGGAAGACCAGTTGCCCGTCGCGCCGCTCGTAGGCGAAGCGGAGAGGCCGGCCCGCCGCGTCGACCTTGTACTCCGACTTGTACGTGATGACCGTCTCCATCATCGAGATGGGGGCGGGGTCCAACGCGCTTTCCACCCGCCCAATCTTCCCCACCACCATGTCGACCTCGGGAATGGCCGAAATCGACATGTCCTGCTTGCGCATCACGTCCACGGCCTCGCCGATCGACGCGTGGGGCATGGTCGTGGGCATGAGGAGGTAGGAGCCCTCGTCCAACGGCGGCATGAACTCACGGCCCAGCCCCGGAAACTCGTGCGCCGCCCACACCCAGGCCCTGCTGCCGCGAATGCGCTCCTCGGGCACGCCCAATCGGGCGAGCCCCTGGGGAATGAACCCGAAGATCGTCTCGAACCCCAGCCAAATAATCAAGGCAGTGGTGGCGGTGGTCGCCGGCAGGGCGTAGAACACCAGCCGGTGCCTGAGAAAGAACCGCAGCACCGGTTCATAGTACATTTGGAACATGCGGAACGCGCCCAGCAGCCCGCCGACGGCCAGGATCACGAACCCGAAATTGCGCGGCGTGCCGGCCCGGAGCCCCAGCGGCATCCAGTCGAGGGTGAGCACGACCACGACCACCGCGACGGCCAGGGCGATTCCCACGAACGGAACCCATCCGGCCGCACCTTCCGGCAGATGCATTTGAAGGAGGAGGTAGGCCGCCCAAAGCCCTAGCGCCAGGGCGATCCACCAGGAGAACAACGCCCCGCCCAGCACGCCTGCGGTCAGCAGCAGGGGCGCCGCGGCGGTCCGCAGCCAGCGGGGCGGCGTGCGGAACAGCAGGTGGGCGGCCGGCGGAATGACCGTCAGCGCCACGATCACCGAAGCCAACAACGCAAAGGTTGTCGTATAGGCCAGCGGCTTGAAGAGCCGGCCTTCCGGGCCGGTCATGGCGAACACCGGCAGGAAGGCAACCACGGTGGTCAGCAGGGCCGTGAGCATCGGCCGTCCCACCTCGGTAGCCGCGCGGAGCAGCACCGTACGGCGGTTCTCGCTCGGGTCAGCCTCTTGCAGGTGCCGCAGCATGTTCTCGCACAGGATCACCCCCATGTCCACCACGGTTCCCACCGCAATGGCAATCCCCAGCAGCGACATAATGTTCGAGTCGATCCCGACAAATTTCATCGCAATGAAGCACAGGATGACCGCCAGCGGCAGTGTGCAGGAAATGAGCACGCTGCTGCGCAGGTGGCCAACCATCACCAGCACGACGATAATCGTGACGAGGATCTGATGGCGGATGGCTTCTTCCAGGGTACCCAGCGTCTCGTAGATCAACTCGGTTCGGTCGTAGAAGGGGACAATGGTCACGCGGGAGGTGCGGCCGTCGGCGAGATATTTTTCCGGCAGCCCGGGGGCGATCTCGTTGATCTTCTGTTTGACGTTCTCGATGGCCTCCAGGGGGTTCTCGCCGTGGCGGACGACCACCACGCCGCCGACGGCCTCCGCGCCCCCTTTGTCGAGCGCGCCGCGCCGCAATGCCGGCCCGGTGGCAATGTGGGCGACGTGGCGGAGGTAAATCGGCACGTCGTCGACGGACGTCACGACCGTCTGCTCCAAGTCCTCGACCCCTTTGAGGAATCCGAGGCCACGGATCAGGTACTCGACGCGATTGATCTCGATGGTCCGCGCGCCGACGTCGACGTTCGACTGCCGCACGGCATTGTAGACCTGGTCGAGCGTGACGCCATACGCCCGCATCGCGTCCGGATCGACGTCGATCTGGTACTCGCGCACGAACCCGCCCACGGAGGCCACCTCGGCAATCCCACCGGCGGCCATCAGGGCGTAGCGGACGTTCCAGTCCTGGATGCTGCGCAACTCGTCGAGGTCCCAGCCGCCGGTCGGCGCGCCGGTCGCCGTGTCGCGCCCTTCGAGCGTGTACCAGAACACCTGCCCCAGCGCCGTGGCATCGGGGCCCAGCCGGGGCACGACCCCGTCGGGCAGGTCGCCCTGGGCCACGTTCAGGCGTTCGATCAGCCGGGAGCGCGACCAGTAGAAGTCGATCCCCTCCTCGAAAATCACGTAGACCGAGGAGAAGCCGAACATCGAGACGCTGCGCACCGTTTGCACGCCCGGAACGCCCAGCAGCGAGACGGTCAGCGGATAGGTGATCTGGTCCTCGATGTCCTGCGGCGAGCGGCCCATCCACTCGGTGAAGACGATCTGCTGGTTCTCGCCGATGTCTGGAATGGCATCGACGGGTACGCGCTGGCGCGGCAGCCACTCCGGCGCGTAGTCGAACGGCATCACCACCAGGCCCATGACCAGGACCGCGCTGAGCACGAGCGCCACAATGAGCTTGTTATCCATGGAAAAGCGGATCACGCCGTTGACCATCGCGTCGATGGCGTCGCCGGAATGCTTTTCGTTCGATTCGTTCGATTCGGTCATTGGGATCACCGTAGTTACGGGATGGGTGCGCCTCCGGCAACGTATCCGACGCTCATGGCGGCCCTGGCGCAAACGGCCGGCGGATTTCGCCGCACCGGAGCATCAAGTGGCCGAAGTACGCGTTGGCGACCGTATCGCCCGCTTGCAGCCACGGGGCGCCCCGGTTGCCGTCCACCATGGAGCAGTAGGCTTCATAAAGGGGCTGCTCGAGTGGGTTGCCGAAGGTCTCCACGAGGTGGAGCATGACCTCGGCCAACGCCTCGAACTCGACGCGCATCGGTCGAATCTCTTCGATGCCCGCCCCCGCCGCCACGGCGGCCTCCAGCCTCGGCCGGGCGACCGACCAGGCCGCATCGAGCCGCCGGTCGACGGCGCCGCTGTCGGGGATCAGGTCCATGGCCGCCTGCAGCGACTGCCAATGCGCATACGCCTCGGCCTCCCGATCGTCGGCCAACGCCTCCTGGAGTTTCAGGTAGGCGTCGTACAGCGGCCCGAGGCTCTGCAGGAAACTGTCGGGCACGGCCAGCGGCGAGTGGCCCGCGATGCTCATCATGCTCGGCTTCGCCTGGATTTGCAGGGCGCTGTCGATCTTGAAGTTGCCTTGGGTGACAACCAGGTCGCCTTCCTCCAGCCCGTGGCGCACTAAGAAATAGTCGCCCGCTCGCGGCCCGAGCAGCACCTCACGCCCCTCGAAGACCGTGCCTTCCGGCCGATCCTCGTCTTCCTCCTCGGGGTCGGGCAGCCGCACATACACCACGGCCCGCTGCCCGGTTACCAGCGGGGCCGTGGCCGGGATGACCAGGGGCGGTTCCTTCGCCCGCTCGGGCGCGACGAAACCGAGTTCCTCGGCCGGCACGAGGTCCATGCCACAAACGTCGCACTGGCCGGGCCCGTCCTTGACGATCTCCGGATGCATGGGGGAAATCCATTTGCCCGCCAGGGCCGCATCGAACACCCGACCCCCTTGGGCCAGTTGGCTGCGCGCCAGGGCGCGAACGAACATGCCGGGCTTGAGTCGTC
>SKZG01000181.1 GCA_007127495.1 Planctomycetales bacterium | reverse complement strand
TTTCTGATTTCTGACTCCTCGCTCCTCGCTCCTCGCTCCTCGCTCCTCACTTCTGGCTGGCGGTCGAGGTACCCCGTTTGCCATTGCCCGGCAAATCAGGGTACACTGGAAAGGGTAAGAACTCCAGCAGCAACGATTTTGTTTCGGTACGATTGCATGAAGCCTCCCTCAATCACCAGCCACCGTGGTATTCTGACGGTGTTGGTCTCGGCCGCGTTGCTGGCAGTGACCGTCATCGCGACGGCCGCGTGGCACTATGCGAAGCTGCCGGACCCGGCCGAGGCCGGTCGGCGCGATCTGCTCCGCTGGCTCGTCACGCGCGACTTGGAGCACGTTCCCGAAGCCACCCGCGCGGTGCTGGCACGGCGGCTCGCGGAAGAGTTTGCCGGCGAAACCGATTGGGAGGGCATGGCACACCAACTGACCGACCGGCAGCGGCAACGGATGGAAGATAACGTGGTTTGGCTTGTCGGGCCGTGGCTGCGCGAATGCGCGCGCCGTTACGATGCATTGCCGGAGGCTGACCGGACCGACTACCTGGACCAGTTCATTGACGCGCTTCGCTGGTGGCGCGACTTCGCAGATCGGTTCATGGGTTCGAGTTTGACCGACGCCGCCGCGTCGGACTTGCCGGCCGCGGCACTCGAACCGTTGGAGGGCCGGCCGGAATATGCCGACCTTGCCGCGCAGCAGCGCACGCGCGCGTTCCTGCATGCGGTCCGAGCGCGTTGGGTAATGCGCGAGCTTTCCGAACAGATCGAAGCCGCCACACGGCGTCTGTTTCGTGACCGGGAGCGGTAGCACGCCGGGCTGGTCCCTGGCCGGTTCATGAAGGTTACGATTGGCTCTTTCGTTTCTGGGTGCCAGACAGCCGTAAGCGTTCACGGGTCGGAAATCGCCACGTTCCTCGGCCGCGGCGGGAAATCAGCCGCAGGGCGCTAGCCCCCGGTTCTCGTTTTGAGGCAGGCAAACCGGGGGCTAGCGCCCTGCGGCTGATTTCCGACCCGTGAACGCTTACAGAAAGGGGGCAAACCGGGGGCTAGCGCCCTGCGGCTGATTTCCGACCCGTGAACGCTTACAGAAAGCCTTTGTTTCAGGGACGGCACACGGCGTGTGCCTGCTACACTGAGGCGGCCTGCACCTGGAAACGGAAGCGCCTTACGATTTGATGCGGCCGGTGAAGCGGCAACCGATGAGAAAATGTCGGCGGCCTTTGTCGAACCGTTCGGCAATGCGGACGATCTGGGCCGTGAAGTAGCACAACTGCGGCGGCTGCCCCAAAGCCACCACCACCTTTTCGAAATTGGGGCGCGTGTCAAGGTGGAATGAGATGCCCCCGGCCGAGATGTCTTCGCACACCACCTCGAAGAAGCGATTTCGGGCGGGCAGTCGGTCGCCCAGCAGCGGCGCAATGAGTTGCCGATATTGATAGGTGCGTCGCGGGCTGCTGCGCATGTCGCTGCCGCGGGCAGGATGGCCGACGGGATGAAAAGGCGACGGCGCCGCTTGTTCGGCTGCGTCGCCTTCGGCCGGCGCCGCGGCCGTGCCCGAAGCCGCTTCCCGGTCATGGTCCCGGAGCAGTTCTCCGGCGAGCCGGGCAATCTCCGTCCGATCCACCCCGCTGAGCAGGACCGTTGCGCCGTTGCCGGTCGGTTCGACGAGCAGCGTGCCGCGCCATCGCACGGTGCGCGGGGATCCGTCCTTGGCGGCCAGTTCCACGTCGAAGCCGGAAGGGTTTCTTTCCGCCAGTATCTCGCGGAAGAACGCGGCGAAGGGGTCGGCGGCTTCGGGGCCGAGGAACGTGGCGACAAAGGGCCTGCCTTGCACTTCGGCCGGCGACACGCCCAGGAGCTGCTCGCTCGCCCCGTTCATTCCGAGAATGTATCCCCGCGCATCGAGGTTGACCACCAGGGCATCGACGGAATCGAGCACCGATTGGGCGAATCGGCGATGTCGCGCCGCCTCGTCCTCGGCTCGCACGCGGGCGATGGTGGCCGCCAGCAGGTGCGAAATGCTTTCCGCGAAGCCGGTGTCTTCCTCGTCGAACTGCCGCGGTTCGAAGCAATAGACGCCCAACGCGCCAAAGGGCTCGCGATTCAAATGAATCGGAATACACATGGCGCTGCGAACGCCGAGCTGACGCAAAACCATGTCTTGATACGCCGTCTCGGCAGGCAAATCGGATGTGACAACCACATTGGCCATCGTCAGGGCAAACGCGGCCATCGAGCCGGCCGGATTCATCGGCATCTGGTGCGAAACGGGATCGGTTATTGGGCCGCGCGAATCAATCGAGGCGATCGTCGTCACGATGGAGGCCCCGTGGTCGGCCATCTCGGTAGTCCCCGCCATATCCGCCCCCAGTATCTCGCCGACCAGGGCCACGGCGTCCTGCATCAGCACTGCGAGGGCCGGGCGCGCAATCGTCCGGCGGCCGAACGCGACAACGGCCGCCTGACGCCGGGAGCGGGCGTCAGCGTAGTCCGACTTCGCGCCAAGCTTCGCAAGTACCTCGGCAATCCCCTCACGGTGGGGGGTATCCGTTGCAGCGAAGGCCATAAGGAACCAGAATGAGTAGCAGACGGGTTACGAAAAGGACGAGTCTCTGAAGTAAAGTATATGACAAAGACCGGCGTTTGGCGCATAATTTAGGGATATACTCGCCGCGGCCCAAAACTGCGCTTTCCGTAGGATGGGCTCTAGCCCGTCAAAGTGAAGACGGACAAGAATGTCCATCCTACAGAAGCGCAATAACAGCACGCGGCGAGTATATACCAACAACGCAGTGGCCCTCTGGGTCGGAAAGGACAAAATGATGCGGCAGAAACCCCGAACGCTTTGTAGCTGTTTAGCCCCCCTGGCGATGCTGGCCGTTTCGGTGTCAGCCGGCGCGGCCGGCGCGGCCGACTCGACCGCCGGCGAGGCG
The DNA here is from genome assembly GCA_007127495.1 of Planctomycetales bacterium. Taxonomy (GTDB): domain Bacteria; phylum Planctomycetota; class Planctomycetia; order Pirellulales; family Thermoguttaceae; genus PWXP01. Next base: position 2,348 of record SKZG01000181.1, on the reverse strand, counting down.
GCGGTGGTTTCGGCGGAATCGGAACCGCCCGCGGCTCGCTATACAAGCGTTCATAAGTTGCCCAATCAAGTCACCCTGGCCACGCTCGACAATGGGCTGACCGTCATTGTCCAAGAGAACCACGTGGCGCCCGTGGCCACGGTTCGCACCTTTGTGCAGAACACAGGCAGCGCCTATGAAGCGGAACACTTGGGCGCCGGATTAAGCCACGTGCTCGAACACGTTGTTTCCGGCGGCACCACCACCAAGCGTTCCGAGGCCGAAACCGAACGGATCATCGACACGTTCGGCGGAGCGACGAACGCGTTCACGTCCACGCACATGACCGGATACTTCATCGATTGCCCCGCCCGCAACGTAATGGAAGCCATTGAGTTGCTGGCCGATTCGATGCAGCACTGCGCGTTCGATCCCGACGAATTCGACCGCGAGATGCGCGTGATTCGGCAGGAACTGGCCGACGGCGAAGTGGACCGCCGCCGCGTGCAATGGAACCTGTTGTCGCAAACCGTTTACACGCGCCACCCGATACGTCATCCGGTGATCGGGTATCTCGACGTGCTCAACCAGGCCACCAATGACGATATCGTCAGCTTCTATCGTGAGCGTTACGTGCCGAATAACCTGGTGTTCGTTGTCGTCGGCGCGGTCGATACCGCCGCGGTGATGGAGCAGGTGGCCGCGCAGTTTGCGGGGACGCCGCGCGGGTACGAGACCCTGGTGCCCATGCCGGAGGAACCCAAACAGCTTGCGCCCCGTCAGGCGGTTCGCGAGATGGACGGCGCCGGCTACGATTTTGTGATCGCTTGGCCCACCGTGGAGCTAGCCCATGCTGACTTGTACGCGCTGGACGTGGCGGCGTATATCCTGGCGGAGGGAGAGAGTTCGCGCCTCGCCCGCCGGCTCAAATACGACGAGCCGCTCGTGCTCTCGGTCGGAGCGGCCAGCTATACGCCCCACTTTGCCCGGGGCTTCTTTGCGGTGTTCGCCAGCGCGCAGCCGGCAACCTGGCAGGAAGCCTCGGAGGCAATCGTACGCGCGGCATATCGTTTGCGCGACGAGCTGGTCGGGCCCGAGGAGTTGGCCAAGGCCAAGAACCAGAAGGCGGCCGAATTGGTCTTTGGCGCACAAACCGTTCAGCAGGCGGCCAGCAGTCTGGGACGCAACTTCCTGGCCACGGGCGATCCGCTGTTCGACCTGCACTACGTCGAGGCCATCCAGCAAGTGACCGCCGAGCAGGTGCGCGACGTGGCCCGGCGCTACTTCGTGCCCGAACGCCTGAACCGGGTGATCATCACCCCGCCGGGCGGTGCGCCGAAGGCGGCCGTGGAGGCCGCCGCCGGCCACGAGGACGACGTCCGTCTGGTCCGGCTCGACAACGGCCTGCGCGTGTTGGTGAAGCGGCACACGCACCTGCCCCTGGTCAACATGCAGGCGTTTTCTCTCGGGGCGACCTTGGCCGATACCCAGCAGACCGCCGGCCGGGCGGCACTGGTCGCTGACATGCTCGACAAGGGAACCCCCACTCGCTCGGCACGGCAGATTGCCGACTATTTCGATTCGATCGGAGGCCGGCTGACCATGCGTGCGGGCCGGAACACGGTGTACGGCTCAGCCACGGTGTTGCGTGACGATTTCCGCCAGGCGATGGAAGTCTTTGCCGAGTGCGTCACCCGCCCCACCTTCCCCGACGACGAATTCGCCCGCGTGCAGAACCGCGCCCTCGCCGCGATCGACCGGCGGGCCGACAACCCGCAGGCCGAGGCGTTCGAGGTGTTCCACGACGCCGTGCCGGCCAGTTCGCCGTACCAACTGATGGTCAACGGCACGCGCGAAACCGTCGAGCGGCTTACCCCGGCCGATTTGCAGGCCTACCACGCCGCGTACTTCGTGCCGCAGAATATGATCGTGACGGTGTTCGGCGACGTGGAAATCGAGGAGGCGGTGGCGCTGGTCCGGCGCCACTTCGCGCCCTTGACTCCCGCCGCCGATTTCGAGCCCGTCGACTTCGACCGCCCCAACGCCATTGCCGAGTCGATCGCCCGCCACAAGCAAACGGCGAAGGACACGGGCATGGTGCTGGTCGGCTATCCCGCCGCCGGAATCCTCGACCCGGAGGACCACGCCGCACTAACGGTGCTCAATGCGGTCATGTCGGGCTATCGTTATCCCGGCGGTTGGCTGCACAACGAGTTGCGCGGCGCCGGGCTGGTTTACTACGTACACGGATTCCAGCTTACCGGCCCGGCACCGGGTTATTTCCTCATCCTTGCCCAAACGCATCCCGGCCAAATCGACGAGGTTCTCGCGCGCATCGGGGCGAATGTCGACCGGGCCGTGGAGGGCCG